>JBNKZD010000190.1:0-5424 GCA_050301235.1 Chitinispirillaceae bacterium
TACAAAACTACCCGCTGCTACATCCAATGAGATTGAAAAATATCTACTCCCTGAATGGAAACTTGATAGCAAGTAAGTTATATTGGTAAAATACCTGGTGCGCCTACTGGGCCGAAAGACGGGTTTTACCGGATGCATACGAAAAAGCAGGTTACCCAAGTGGTACGGGCTATTCCTTGAAGATTGCCAAGACTCGATATCAAATGTATCAGCTCTTATCACCAAAAAAATTAATGGAGAATGGAATACTGATTTTTGGTGAATATTACAATGGTATTAAAATACTAAATAGCCAGGGAAGCATTTCATTTTTAAGAGGGAGGGTAGATTGCATTGCACTTAATGTAACTCCGTTCCAGGAAGATGTCAAAATCACCAACACTACTCCTGAAATTACTTTTCATGATGCATTGGAAAAATACCTTTCATCGTCAAAGAAAATAAAATTGTTACATAGGCCTACGGGAGAATTGTGTTTTATAGGAGGTCCAAACAATTCTCTCTTACTTTGTTGGAAGATAGATATATCTGCATACGAAGGTTCAAAAACGGTGTATATAAATGCCTTAACGGGTAAGATTGAATCAGAAGTAAGCAACGATAGGAATGATTAGAAAAATAAACTACAAGGACTTTGAACAAACATTCTAAATTTTTAAACCACGGAACACACAAAATACACGGAAAATAAGAATGTTGGAAATTGATGTTTACCACAAATGTTTTGAAGGTTGAGAATGGTGCATTATCTGTCCGCACAAAGCCTCGGCAGTCCCGGTTGAACCAGGGTCGTTGCTCGAGACACGCCTTCCGCACCGGGTAATGCCTGCCCTCTGTAGTTTTAACAAAAGGGGGTGAAAATCCCAGATTTTTTTTAATTAGGGCGCTTAATAGATCAATTAATAAAAGGGTTAATTGATTTTAAAGTTGGTACTTTGCAAAAATCTCTTAAATTTTCTGTCTGGATACAATGAATGTTATTGTCAATCATCACTTGTGCTATTAGTGCATCCCAAAGGTGGATATTGTAATCTGCAACCAGATTCATTGCACGTGATAAAGTAAATATATCACGATCGTAAACGATCCACATTTTCGAATGTAAGATATCATTGACAATGATTTTGGCATCATAAATCGAAAGAGGGTGTTCAATCTTCTTTGTAATAACCACAAAAAATTCTGTTAAATTCTGAACAGTTGTAACACCGTTACCATTTCCCCAGATTTTTCTGATCATATCTTTTGCAATGCGATGTTTTTCTGTATATATAGAATCATAAGCTCACCGCTCATACAAATCTTCCCTATTTGTGTATAACTTATTTCCCATCGGAAACCCTTGTTCGAGAAATTTTATTTGACGCTTAAAAATGGCATCTTCATCTGCAGGTTGCCGATCACTAAGAAAGGTCAAAATGATCTCTGTAGGAGTGGTTATATCAACCTTTTCATCGAGTTTAATGGTTTTGCCATCATAAACCCCACGAACAGCAAGCATTTGTTCTCCTTTGAGGCTATTATTCAGGAATATATTCCAAACCTTCAAAAAAGTCATCAGTATAACTTAATTATAATTTGAATACGAATATTAAACAGAGGAATTTTTCAAAACTTCATATTGATCTTCTCCCCCCCAGAACATATTTTTAGGAACAATTCGCGGCAGCGTAGCTCAGTCGGTTAGAGCAGTGGAATCATAATCCACGTGTCGGGGGTTCGATTCCCTCCGCTGCTACTCTTTATCCTCATAAGAATCACATGCCACCCTCAACCATTGAATCCAGATTTCTCGAATTCTGCCTTACGCATTTCCAACCCGGTGCATCTGTACTCGTTGCTGTCTCTGGCGGGAGTGACTCAATCGCTCTTTTAAGGTTGTTTGGATTGTATCAGGCGGAGCTCAAATTAAAAACTGTGGGTGTGATTCATGTAAACCATTGTCTTCGGGGAGATGAGTCTGACCTGGATGAACAGTTTGTACGTGATTGTGCTCAAAAGCTCAGCATGCCTTTTTTCGTAAAACGACTTTCAGGTAAAACAGCAGATTCATCAGGGATTGAGGAGTGGGCTCGGAAAGAGCGGTACGCATTTTTCAAATCGGTGATGGAGAGTGCTCAATTTGATGCTCTGGTGACTGCGCATACCATGGATGATCAGGCGGAGACGGTCCTGATGCGACTGATGCGCGGGAGTGGAGTCCGGGGATTGCGGGGAATTCTTCCGGTCCGGGAGGATAGGGTGTTTCGTCCGCTTCTCAAGTGTTCAAAGAAGGATCTTGAGAGCTGGCTTGAGCAGATAGAACAGTGTTTCCGAGTTGACTCATCAAATAGTGACACCCGATTTCATCGAAACAACATTCGTCATGGGGTAATCCCGATGCTTAAAAGTGTTGCCCCTGATGTTTCTGAGAATCTGGTGTTCCTTGGGGAGCACATGCTTGGGTTGTGGGAAAATATGGTTCCCGAAATAAATAATTGGGTGGAGCAATTCGTTATTAAAGACTCGCGGTCATCGTTTTCGCTGGATAAAAGAGGGTTAGTCAGGAACAATTCATTTTCAGCAGAGGCTCTCAGGAATGTATTCGAAAAAACCGGGATTCAGGTAACAAGGCATCATATTGATGCCGTTTTTGAAAATGCAGACAGATCAGGTGAATTTCTGCTCACTGGCGGATGGGCATATCGGACAATAAAAGGCAGAGTATTATTCTACAACAGAAACAGTTTGAGTGCTTTCAAATATCACCTTAATGTGCCTGGTGTTTCAGATTTTCATGATCAGAACAAATCGTTCAGTGTAACTCTTGAAAACGCACCAGATATTGATTTGATACCTCGGGATAATTGCACTGTTGTAATAGATCAGAAGGCCTTGAAAGGGGAATTGGTGTATCGATCTGCAGTGGATAGTGATCTTTTTCAGCCATTTGGTAAAAAACACCAGGTTCAGGTGAAAGAGTTCCTTTCGCGACAGGGGGTTGCTCAACCGTTGCGCCAGAATTTTGGTATTGTGACGGATCAGTACAATAAAATTCTGTGGATACCCGGAATAAGAGTCAGTGAGCAATGCAGGGTGTCGGAATTCACAAAAGATGTAATAAAAATATCAATGAAATCCCTGACGACAAATATATAATGTATTTTTAATCAGATAGATACATTTTCAGGTGATTATCTCCGATGTTTCCTGTAAAAACAGAGAGACTGCATGTCGTTGGAAAAATAAGTATAAAATATATTTCGTTGGAGGAATACTTGGCATTTGAAGAAAAAAAGCAGAAAGGCACCGACAATAAAGGGTCTATTCCTGCGGGACGTAAAAAGCAGAAAGAAAATGACGGAAGTCGTAAGGGTGGCCCCCGGAACGATCCAGGAAAAACTATCCTGATGTGGTTAGCGATCTCTGTCGCAGTTGTGTTTGCGCTCAAGTCGCTGGGGACTCATGGTGCTCTTAAAGAAACGAAGTTGACGTATAAGCAGTTTCAGGAGGTGCTTGCACATCCGGAAGTTAAATTGCTTAATGCTACTATTATTCAGCAAGGGCTTAATCGGGCGGTTTTTACAGGCGAGGTTTCAAATCCCGACATGTTAAAATCGTTGCCTTTACTTGAAAACGTTGAACCGAGCAAAACGATTGTAGTGAATCTTCCCTATATCGACTCTGACATGTTGAAAAAGTGGGATGAATCGGGTTTTAACTACAAGTTTGAACAGGAGAAGATGAACTGGGGTGATGTACTCCTGAGTATGCTTCCCTGGGCACTGTTTATATTGTTCTGGTTTTTTATGATGCGACAGATGCAGTCTGCAGGACAGAAGGGTATTTTCAGCTTTGGTAAGAGCAGAGCTAAACTTCATGCGATTGACAGGCCGCAGATAACATTCGCTGATGCAGCAGGTGTCGAGGAAGCAAAAGCGGAACTTCAGGAAGTAATTGACTTCCTGAAAGATCCCAAAAAGTTCAAGAAACTCGGTGGTAAGATACCCAAAGGTGTGCTTCTTCTGGGCCCGCTGGGAACCGGAAAAACCCTTCTTGCACGTTGTGTCGCAGGTGAAGCTGGTGTGCCGTTTCTGTCCATGAGCGGATCAGATTTTGTCGAGATGTTTGTCGGTGTTGGAGCATCACGGGTGCGAGACCTTTTTGATACTGCAAAACGAAACTCTCCCTGTATCATCTTTATAGATGAAATTGATGCTGTTGGCCGGCAGCGTGGTGCAGGACTTGGCGGCGGTCATGATGAGCGTGAACAGACCCTTAACCAGATGCTTGTCGAAATGGATGGTTTTGAGGTCAACTCGGGTGTTATTCTCATTGCCGCGACAAACCGTCCTGATGTTCTCGATCCGGCACTGCTTCGTCCAGGTAGATTTGACCGTCAGGTGGTGGTCGATGTTCCGGATATCAAGGGTCGTGAAGGGATCCTGAAGGTGCATACCAAAAATATCCCTATCTCAACTGATGTTGACTTGCATACAATTGCACGGGGAACGCCGGGATTTGTGGGTGCGGATCTTGCGAACCTGGTCAATGAAGCAGCGCTTATGGCGGCGCGGTTTGGTCAGGAAACAGTGACAATGCTTGATTTTGAAGAGGCAAAAGATAAGGTCATGATGGGTGCGGAGAGAAAGAGTATGGTTCTTTCCGAGAAGGAAAAGAAAATCACCGCATACCATGAAGCCGGACATGCGATCTGTAATATTTATTGTAAAGAAGCAGATCCACTTCATAAAGTAACAATTATTCCACGTGGGCGTGCGCTGGGAGTGACATTTTCGCTTCCGTTTGAAGATAAGCACAACTATACAAAAGCGTACATTCTCGATGAGATCTGTATCATGATGGGTGGGCGTGTTGCGGAAAAAATGATTTTTGATCATGAAACAACAGGCGCTTCAAGTGATATCAAACAGGCAACAAATTTCGTACGAAAGTTGATTTGCGATTATGGTATGACTGATGAACTTGGGCCGATCAGTTATGGTCAGAAAGACGAGCAGATCTTCCTTGGGCGCGATATTTCCCGCAACCGGGACTATTCCGATAAGACTGCCGAAGCGATCGATTCGTTGATGCGATCTATTGTTGAAGAACAGGTGCAGCGAACTACCAGAATAATCACAGAGCATCGCGATGAACTGGAAAGGCTTGCACTGGCTCTGCTGGAGCATGAGCTGCTTGATCGTGAGGAGATTATGAAGGTTATTGCCGGCGAAAATCTTCAGAACGTGAAAAAGACCCGTTCAGTGTTAAACAGACCTCCGGTTGCTGAAAAAAGTGCTGAACTGGTAACTGCGGGTGCTGAGAGTACAGCGAAAACTGATGAGTCAGGAAGTTTAACCAGCGAGACTAAATAGGTTTTTGCATTATTCGCATCGCCTCACTCCCCAGCCCCCCTCTCTATTCGATGTAGAGGGGGGCTGG
>JBNKZD010000191.1:0-10182 GCA_050301235.1 Chitinispirillaceae bacterium
GGATTTTGAGACTGAAATGTGCGTATACTGGTTAAAAGGTAATGCATATGTAAATACATTTTCGTTTTAGGGCATTGGTGTCAAGAAAAATTACCCCTGAAAATGGTCAATTTAGAACAGAAACTATATAATAATAAAAAATATAGGTGAGATAGAGTTAAAAATGCAAAAAATAATTATTAGAATCAAACATCCCAAATCTGGTTCTTCACAGTAAAGATGTCTATGCAAAAAAAACAAACCTGTTATCAGATGGAAAGATACCGTTAATGTCAGGCCTCGCTCGTGAAAGTGAATCACAAAAAAATGCGAATTTTCCACTTCCGGCGAAAGCAAAGGGTTATGGGTGTGAGCTACTCAGGATGAGCGGATTCGCGAATTTTAGTCCTTGAATAGGTACAAAAATATTAAGCTGTCCTGATTGCGTTAAATATAATTTTCTGCAAACTATTCGCAAACCGTTCACGGTCTTTAGCACTGAACTCATTTGGCCCGCCGCCTTCAAAGCCTCCCTCCCGCAGTTCATGCATGAGGTCGCGCATGGCAAGTTTTGTCCCTATATTGCTTTCGTCGTAGAGATAGCCGCGGGGATCCAGGGCAAGTGCTCCTTTTTTTATCACCCTGTCGGCAAGGGGGATATCGGCGGTGATTACCAGGTCACCGGGTGAGACAAGTTCAACAATGCGGTCATCGGCTTCATTAAAATTTGCAGGGACGATAACAGAGTTAAACAGCGGGTTATAGGGAATACGGATCTTTGTATTTGCAACAAGGGTCAATGCGATTTTCGCTTTTTCCGCCGCACGGAACACAATCTCTTTTACTACTTTCGGGCAAGCATCAGCATCGATTATAATCTGCATAACACTCCTTTAAAACGATTCATTCTCTTAGTATGCTGGTTGCACAACCATTCATTAAGAATTTCCAAAATAAATTCAGATTACATAAAAATGTTCACCAGAATAAACAAATTTCCTGCATGACACACTGAACAAAGATTTAACGCAAAGAGCGCAGAGAATGACGCAAAGATTCGCGGAGAAAAATTAAGGCTTAAAAAGGATTTTTCAAATCGAATCCTATTCTTTTTTTCACCTTTTCTTACCGCTTTGCGATCCTCTGAATTCTCTGTGGTCTCTGCGTTAAAATGTTGCACAGGATGAATCCATAAGACTATTTTTTTACATAGATCAACTACAAATCATTTCTTTAAAGGTGCATTTGCATAGATATTCTGGAGTTTGTGATGAGAATTATGATCGTTGTCTGCATGGGTATTTTCATAGTAGTTCATGCTTCAGCTGGCGTAAATAGAATAGTCGCAAAATCCGGCGGTGATTATACAACTATTAATGCAGGACTTAGTGCTGCAAATGCTGGAGATACTGTGTTGGTGAAGGCTGGTACCTATACCGAAATAATAAAATGGCCAAAAAGTGGAGCTGCTTCCAGCTATATAGTACTAAAAGCGTTCGGTGATGGTCCTGCGATTATTTCCGGAGGTACAGCGACGCAGGAGAATGAAGCGCTGATGGTTATCAGTTCAAAATCGTATGCTGCGATTATCGGTATGGAAATTGGTCCCTATACAACCGCAAGTGATAACATTTTTGTTAAAGGAATACAGATCGAGGGAACATCACAGCATATTCTGATTAAAAAATGCAAAATTCATAACATAACAACTACCAGCCCGTCTGAAAATGCTGGTGCAAATGCGATCGGGGTATTTGGAAGAAGTGCAACAGTTCCCATCACCGATTGTGTTATTGATTCCTGCGAAGTGTATAACAATATGACCGGCTACAGCGAAACTATATCCATAGATGGAAATGTTGATGGTTTTACAATAAGTCACAATCATGTCCATGATAATAACAATATCGGGATTTTGATTTCCGGTTTTTATGGAGAGTGTAAAAATTGTGGAGCTGCAGATCAGGCGCGTCATGGTATCATCTGTGACAATTTAGTGGAGCGATGCTCATCGTGTAACAATCCTGCATATAAAGGAGATTGTGCTGCGAATGGGATCTATTCTGATGGGGGTGGAAAGTCTGTCATTGAACGAAATATTATTTCCAGATGCGATATCGGTATTGAAGCGGGTGCTGAACTTGCAAGGACAGTAGATGACAGTATGATAATCCGCGACAACCTGATTTATGACTGTAATATTGGCGGAATGTTTATCGGTGGATATGAAACGGGTAGGGGGGTGACCGTTTATTGTCAGGTGATTAACAACACGTTTTATCAAAATGATTCGCAAAAGACCGGCAGCGGGGAATTTCTCATACAAAAAGCACATGATAACGTTATAAGGAATAACATTTTCTATACTAACAGCCAGAAGCAGGCTGTTTCTAATGCTTTTAACAATACCTCTTCTTATAATAATGTGGTTGATAATAATCTTTTTTACAGTTCAAATGGTGGCAGCAGTATTGAGGGTGTATCATTGGATGCACACGCTAAAACCAGCGATCCGAAATTTGTCAATGCGCAGAGTGGTGATTTTCATCTATTGTCAAATTCTGCGGCTATTGATGCCTGTAATATAACATATTTACCAGGTTCTACTGAACACGATCTTGATGGAAATGCCAGAAAAATCGGATCAGCTGTTGATATTGGTGCGTATGAATATTCTACTACGGCTCTATTAGAGCAGTGTAATAAATCGAGAAGTAAAGTTTGTCAGCGCACGAGGAATTGCATGGTTATTAATCCGCGGCTGGGCAATGTTTATGTTAAAACAAGGAGTGGGGTTGCTGTTTCGAGTTTTGGTATAGATGGGCGAGCACTAAAAGATATAAATAATGTTAGAATCAAGTAATCAGGAGTTATTTTTTGAAAAATAATCCAGTAAAAATGATTTTTATACTATTTCTTATATTTTTTTCAGAAATACCTGCCGCTTCATGCAGCGATCCGGACTCGGTTCCTCATCAAAAACGACCAGCTCCACCACAATGGAAAATTGATGGATTACTTGCTGCACTTGTGGACTCATGTGAAGATACCCTGCTGATGCCGTTTCGCATCTTAATTGTTACTGCATAAGGTTTAAACCCCCGTCTTTCAGACGGGTAGCTTTGAGCAAGCCGGATGATTATTTTTAAGTTATGGATTATCGAAGTGGAGAACATACAAAATTTAAGATAGAGTATCACTTTGTGTGGGTAACAAAATATCGCTATCAAGTGCTGACGGGAGATGTAGCCCAGAGAATACGGGAGCTGATACGTCAGACTTGTGAGGCATTTGAAATACAGATTTTGCGAGGGGTGGTAAGTAAGGATCATGTACATATCCTGGTTTCAGCACCACCCACACTGTCGCCATCAGAAATAATGCGACGAATAAAAGGGCGAAGTTCAACCAAAATAATGGAAGAATTTCCGCACCTGAAAAAACGATATTGGGGATGTCACTTCTGGGCAAGAGGGTACTTTTGTGTAACATCAGGAGAATTAACAAAAGGAGAATTAACAAAAGGCATGATAACAGATTACCTCGCACACCATTTTGAACGCGATCCAAATGATAAGTTTGATATAGAACCATCGTAACAGGCTTTACGCCTGTGTAGTGACTTTCAGTCCGTTTTTTTCAACCCTCCAGCTTTCAGCTGGAGGTTGTTTGAGTATTTACTTTACGATACGGAGTTTCCAGTTAATACCATCAGCTCTATCCATTTGAAGGCTATAACCAGCTTTCTTAAAAGTCCTGATCAGAATATGCGTGGAAATGCGGCACATACTTTGGGTCGCATGGGAAATCACGCTTCATCGGTTATTCCTGAAATTATACCACTGTTAGGTGATGATGAGTTCAATGTGGGAAAATCTACTGCTGAAGCAATTCGAATGTTTTGTGCTGATGCAGAACCATTTGTTTCTGATATTGCCACATATTTAAAAGATCCGCGGCCAAATGTGCGCCGTGTTGCGTTGATGGCACTGGGAAATATGGGTGAATACGTAGAAAGTGCAGTTCCGCTCATTATCAATCTTTACAAAAGTGGTGGTATAGACTTGCAAAAAACACAATCCACACTTACAAAAATGGTGAAAGCGGTTGTAAAGCATATTCCCACATTCGAATTGTTACTTAATGATACTTCATCAGATTGTCGCCTCCTTGCAATGCAACTTCTTGTCAGTATGGGACAACAGGTGAATAATTATACTCTTGAGATAGCAGCACAGCTCAGCGATATTGATAGTGATATTCGTGGAACTGCAATCAGGACCTTGAAAAAAATTGGGGGGAATGTACTCATTGAAAACCTTCCAATTATTGCCGTCAGACTGAATGATCGCTCCCGAAATGTATATAGAGCGGTGTGTCAGGCGTTTGAAGGGGTGGGGGATGAGATCCGACCTTATTATGATCCGGCATCCAGCAAGCGAATTTCGCGATCTATATTCGCACATTGCGCATTCTGGATGCCGGTCTTCACCGGCATGACGCAGAACATTATGCCTTGTTAATCTTAAGTTGGCGCGTATAGGGTTTGGGGGTGAGGAGAAGAGGAACACAAGAACACAGCGATATCTCCCCTCCGACGACGCCAGAGGCCACTAGGTGAGGGCACACAAACGATAGTCGTTGAAACTACAGGTCTGGGCCCCACCAAAGGGCCTCGGGCGTCCGTAAAGAAAAAGACAAAAAGACAAAAAGACAAAAAGACAAAAAGACAAGGGGGGAAGGATTTAGCAGGAGGAAAAAAGGACGGGGGACAAAGTGACTGTGGGACTATAGAAAATGGCAGAATGACTGGGTGACGGGTAGAGAACAATTAGTCAAATTATTCATTCCGCATCTCTTTAACCAATGGCGCTCTCACTCCCTCCAGAAATTTCTGAAAAGTTGGATCACGGAAATCTGGATAGGTCCAGGAAAAGAAACGGTAGCGGCCTTTCCGGTAATGAAGGGTCACCTCTGCATAGATTCCATCACCGATATAGAGCCGATGGAAAAAATCTTTGGTTGATGCGAGAACGAATTTATCTCTTGCTACATAGCCGGGATCAATATTGACCCGTCGTTTCCCCTGTTGTGCAAAGGTGGATTCGAGATCATTGGTATAATTTTTAATTTCAGCGAGTTTTTCGCGATTTATAAGATTGGAGCAGGTGAAATACAGCTTTTTAAGATCGCTCCCCATTTCCTGTTGGTAATATTCAGTCCAGGAAAACGCAATTGGTCCAAACGACTTGTCTCTTTTTCCAAACTTTTGACCCAGAATTTCAAGAATTACGTTTATATTGAAAGTTGGATCAAATGTTATAGCGAAAAAAAGTATCACTTGATGTGGTTGTTGAGCACTTCCCATGAGAACCCTTTTTTTTCTGCTAATATACATTATTATTATAGACAACAAAGGAAAACCTCTGGATAATTCAATGCGTCTTGACTATATCTGTGCGCCAGTAGTAATTTAAAACCTCGAATCGATCTGAACTATTTTCTGATGCACGATTTATTTTGTATCAGTGGAGGGCATTTTTGGCCAAGAAATATTCCTTCAAAGGTGGAATTCATCCACCGCACGGTAAAAAGCAAACAGAAAAACTCGCGATTGAGCATCTACCGGTACCTCAAAAAGTGATTATTCCGTTATCTCAGCATATTGGCGCTCCGGCCAAACCTGTGGTTAAAAAGGGAGATCGGGTACTGATGGGGCAGATGATTGCTGAGTCATCAGGTTTTGTATCTTCTGTGATACACTCTTCAGTTTCGGGTACTGTGCAGACCGTTGGTCCTTTCCCACACCCATCCGGAAAACAGGTTATGGCTATTGAGATCGAAAATGATGGTCTTGATGAAGCGGTAGCCGTTACACCCTTTGGAAACTGGCGTGATGCAGCTCCCGGAGAATTGATCCAGCAGATTCAGGCTGCTGGGATTGTCGGGATGGGTGGTGCGAGTTTTCCTTCACATGTAAAATTATCTCCACCCAGTAATAAAACTATTGACACGTTAATAATTAATGGCGCAGAATGTGAACCATATCTTACAGCGGATCACCGCTTGATGCTTGAGCGTACAGAGCATCTTCTGACAGGTATTTTGATATTGCGCAAGATACTGAATGCATCAAACTGTTTTATCGGTGTTGAAGAAAACAAAGCGGATGCGATTCAGGCGATACTTTCGAATCTTAACGATCAGAAATATAAAGAAATCAAACTGGCTCGATTAAAAGTAAAATATCCTCAGGGTGGAGAAAAACAGCTGATTAATGCTATAACCGGCCTTCAGGTTCCATCTGGTGGCTTACCTATGGATGCCGGTTGCGTTGTTCATAATGTCGGGACTGCGGTTGCTGTATACGAAGCTGTGATTCAGGCGAAACCACTGTATGAGCGAGTGGTTACTGTCAGTGGGCCGGTTGTGAAAAATCCTAAAAACTTCATGGTCAGGATTGGTACACCGATTCGAATGCTTCTTGAAGCTGCAAACGCCGATCTTTCTGCTGCAAAAAAGGTCATTATGGGTGGGCCCATGATGGGTAACACACAATCTGACTTGGATGCACCTGTGATCAAATCGACTTCCGGAATATTAGTTCTTAATACGATCCCCCCTGCTGTCAGACAATATCCATGCATAAATTGTGGTCATTGTGTACATGCATGTCCAATTCATTTGATCCCATCACGGCTGGTCAAGTTTGTAGAGAAAGAGAAAACTGAAGAAGCGATCGAATGGAATATCATGGATTGTATGGAGTGCGGTTCCTGTACTTTTGTGTGCCCGTCAAAAATAAATCTGGTTCATTTCATACGTCTGGGGAAATTTCATGTGCAGGCATTACGAGCGGCAAATGCTCCAAAAAAATGATCTAATACAGGATAAATATTAATGATGGAACTACCAAAAACTTCGGAAGTAATTGATAAACAACCTCAAGTGGTCGGTGAAGCAAATAAACAATTGCAACTGAATATCTCTTCTTCACCGCATATTCGCTATCATGAGTCCGTACCTTCAATTATGATCTGGGTTATTGCGGCTCTTTTTCCCGCGATGATCGCCTCATACATGTTTTTTGGAATTCGGGCGATATTGTTAACCTCTATTTCTGTTATCACAGCGGTTCTGGTTGAAGCTATTATATGCAAAATGTTGAGAAAACCAACTACAATTGGTGATTACAGTGCGGTCATAACAGGCATTCTTCTGGCATTCAATGTATCGCCTTCGTTACCGTGGTGGATGGTGGTAATTGGTTCTGCGTTTTCGATCGCTGTTGCTAAAATGGCATTTGGAGGATTAGGAAGTAATTTTATTAATCCCGCCCTGGCGGGGCGAGCATTTCTTATGGCGTGTTATCCTTCAGCAATGACTTCATGGGTTGCTCCAAAACTGGGAACACTTTCAGGAATCAGTGCTGTCACCTCTGCAACGTCTCTTGCGGGTGTCACTTCAGCTACACCTCTGGCAAATATAAAAACAGCAATGACCAACGGATCCTTTCAAGCTCTGGATTTTCAGGATGCCTTAATTAATTTGTTTACAGGTAATATCGGCGGATGTATCGGTGAGACATCTGCTGTAGCACTTTTAATTGGAGCTGTCATCCTTCTTTATAAGCATATTATCGGGTTTACTATTCCTGTGATGTACATCGGGGTGGTATTTCTCCTGTTCTGGTTATTCAATGGCACCGGACAATATTTTACATCAGGGGCGATCATTGTTCCGACGTATCATATTCTTTCCGGTGGATTGTTCCTTGGAGCTTTTTTTATGGCAACTGATATGGTTACAGCACCAATAAACAGGCGTGGTAAACTCATTTTTGGTATTGGCTGCGGGGTATTGACGTTCATTATCAGGAAGTTTGGCGGGTATCCTGAAGGTGTTTCCTATTCTATATTAATAATGAACCTGATGGTTCCGCATATTGAGCGATACACACGACCAAAGATTTATGGCGAGGTAAAAAAACGTGATTGATATCATAAAGTTAACAGTTGTACTCACGATTACCGGAATTGCAGCCGCTCTTCTGATCGCTTTTACAAATTCAAAAACTGAAGCAAAAATTCAGGCGCAACAGCTACAGGCTCAGACTGTGGCTCTTCAGGCAATAATGCCCCAGGGGGTTACGGTCAGTGAGTTGAAGGGTGAAAAAAATGGTCAACCATCCAAGTACTGGATGGGGCTGAAAGATGCTGATACCAGCTATGCATTCAAACTGAGCAGCACTGGTTACTCCAGTACCATTTCCTATCTTGTTTGTGTCAATACATTCGGGATACTTGAGGGTATGAGTATTCTGGAGCAGAATGAAACTCCGGGGCTTGGTACCAGGATTCAGGAGTCAATTTCAAATAACTATATCTGGAATGGATTGTTCGCCAAAAAGGAAGTTGTCTCGCCCTGGTTCACCGAACAGTTCAAAGGAATCAATGTTGTTAATCCGATTGCGATTGAAAAGAGTTTCGGTGAATGGCATAAGTTAAATGATGATAACAAAGCGAAGCTTCTGCAGAAAAATGCTGTAACTGCGATCACCGGGGCTACTATTTCAACCCGTGCTGTAGTGCATGGTATAGAATCTCAGGCAAAGGTATATCTTAACGCTATAAAAGGCAACACGTTATGATCGTAGAAAATTTAAGACGCGGTATTTTTACCGAAAATCCGATATTTGTGCTTGTACTTGGATTGTGTCCGGCACTGGCAACCAGTACATCATTAACTAATGGAATTGGGATGGGGTTGGCAGCAACATTTGTCCTGGCTTGTTCAAATGTTATAATTTCACTGGTTAAAGGTTTTATACCGGATAAAGTCAGAATCCCCTGTTTTATTGTTGTGATTGCTACTTTTGTGACCATGGTTCAGCTGCTTTTGAAGGCGTATATGCCAGCGCTGGACAAGCAACTGGGAATTTTCGTTCCGCTTATCGTTGTCAACTGTGTAATTCTGGGAAGAGCTGAAGCGTATGCATCAAAGAATAATGTGGTAAAATCATTTATCGATGGTATTGCGATCGGGCTTGGCTTTACATTCTCATTAGCAGTACTCAGTATTATACGGGAAGTGATTGGATCCAACAAGTTATTAGGTTTAAAGGTTTTTCCATCATTTGAGCCCATGACTGTTTTTATTCTTGCACCTGGTGGTTTCTTCACTATCGCATTGGTGATGATTCTCATTCGTATGTACACTAGCAGGAAAAAGGTATAAATCATGCATAATATAGCCGGTTTAATCGGAATTTCGATCGGTGCGGTTTTAATTAATAATTTTGTACTTTCCCGCTTTATCGGGTTGTGTCCGTTTTTTGGAGTATCCAAAAAACTGTCGAGTGCAACCGGAATGGGGATGGCCGTTATTTTTGTAATGGCGCTGGCTTCAAGTTTTACCTGGCTGATCAATACGTATATTCTTCTTCCCTACCATGTCCAATATCTTCAAACCATTGTTTTTATTCTGGTTATCGCAGCACTTGTGCAACTGGTGGAAATGGCATTACAGCGATATTCACCCGCTCTCTATGAAGCGCTTGGAATTTATCTACCACTTATAACAACCAACTGTGCGGTTCTTGGTGTTGCTATTATCAACACAGGAATCAATCAATTTACAGGGACACCATTTACTTTTATAGAAAGTTTTGTTAATGGAATCATGTCGGGGGTTGGGTTCATGTTTGCCCTGATCCTTATGGCGGGGATTAGAGAGCGGATTGAGCTTTCCAATGTACCGGAGCTCCTTGATGGTCTTCCGATAGTTTTTGTCACTGCCGGGTTGATGGCGCTTGCATTTCTGGGTTTCGCAGGATTGAATTTCTTTTCCTGAAAGTGGAGGTTTTGTGGAGACGTTGATTATTCCGGTTGTGATTGTAGGTATTATTTCACTGGTTTTGGGTGTTGGTCTTGGAATTGCGTCTAAAAAACTACATGTATTTGTAGATCCGAAGATCTCTCAAATACTGAACGCACTTCCCAATGCAAATTGTGGAGCATGCGGGTATCCGGGATGCAGCGGGTTTGCACGGGCTGTAGCAGAAGGTAAGGCAAACGCTTCCGGGTGTATACCCGGAGGATCAAAAGTAGCTCATGCAGTAGCTGATATCCTTGGTGTTACTGCGGGAACAACTGAACCGGTAATGGCGGTGGTTCACTGCAAGGGTGGTGATAAGGAAGCGGC
>JBNKZD010000192.1:0-5983 GCA_050301235.1 Chitinispirillaceae bacterium
ATCCTGGACATCTCCCTTTTTTGAATGCCCCGCAGGCCCCACAGTAAAGTCCGCAATAGGCAACTGGCTGAGATGTTGTTTGTGCCATAGTTTGACTCCTTTCTTCGTCTTACTTCCCCCTCTCCATGACAAAATGGAGAGGGGGACCGAGGGGGTGAGGCGAAATGCGAACCACAGTTGCACCTCACCTCTATTTATCAAATACTTTCAGTTCTTCACTCTTCAGCCCACGCAGGCATAGCTTTCATATAAAACTCAGCTCTTCTATCCGCAGTCTCCTGCGATATACCCGGCTCAACCATAAGAAAAAACTGCGAAATACCCGCTTTAACATACTCACGGGGTTGAAGGGTTCCATCCGGTTTTGTGCAATTTTTACAAAATTTTTCAGAGGGACCAGCCATATCTGGGGTCAGAGGGATTACACAGGACTGGCAATATTTCAATTCCATTATTATAGCTCCTTTAAAAATAATAGTTATTGTAAAACACTTTCCGGAAATGCTGATCAACTGTTACAACATTAATATACCATCACGTTGTGACAACACTATGTCAGGTAGTGTAAAATCGTGCAGCATTTTTTAAGCGGGTACTGATAATCGTTCGTATGTGGGGTGGACCAAGGACTTCACATTTATCTCCATAACCCAGAATAGATGAGTAGACCCATTCATCTTCAGGGTATGCAACGGAAAGAATAAAGTTACCCCTATTATCAATGGTCCTCGGATATGATCCGAAGTGTTCCTCGATGATACTGAGTGCATCAGGGGTGAAACGTAACTGAAGTTCGACAGCGGGACGGGAATCCTCTTTAAGTAGTTCTGAGTCCGCGAATCGTACCTGTTTTCGCTTGAATGTTTCGTTGAGAATTGAGCATTGGCTCATTCGGGAAAGACGAAACAGTCGATAATCATTTTTATCGGTACAGAATCCATAACAATACCAGCACCAGGTTTTAAGTATGAGGGTCATCGGTTCAACTTTACGAATCGATTCTTCACCTTTAAGGTTGCGGTAGTTAAATGTTATTAAATGGTTTTCGGAGATGGCGGTATTGATTTTTTCAAGCAATATTTTGTGACCAGTCTCATTGTACCAGGGAGCCAGATCTATAATTATGTTCTCAAAATGCTGTCGAACCTGTGATAATTTGTCGTCTGGAACAAGGCTTTCAATCTTATCTATTGTCGTATCAATACTGCTGTTGTTGAATGTTGTATTAATTCCCTTGAGTGCCGTCAAAATGGAAATCATATCATCAAGGCTTAATAATTGACGGTCGATGCGATAATTTTCCATCAGACAGTATCCGCCACCTTTTCCATTACATGCAGTAACCGGAATTCCAGCAGCGGCGATAGATTCAATATCACGATAAATGGTACGGATGGAGACATCAAACCGATCGCTGAGTTCTTTTGCAGTAACAATCGGCCGATTAATCAGCATCAGCGTAATCGATAACAGTCGATCAATTTTCATAACATTTAATGCACAACCAGGGGTGAAAAATTAACCTTGTAGAGCCGTACGGCAGCACGGCTCAAAAGGTTAATTTTTAATAATGCTCCGCAATTTATCAATACAACCAATTTTAAAAATTCACAAAAACAAATAATTCCCGGAAATTAAATCAAATTACCGTCGCGACATTCTCAAAACAATCATCAATACATAATAGAACAGTAGTGCAACAGATGCAAACAATTCCAGTGAGGCTCCTACATAATGATCGGTATGATAATGGTTCATTATTCTGGATGTATCGTATAGAATTGCACCAGATGCAAGAAGCACCATTCCTCCTGAAAACGCAAGCCCAAGGTTAAACCCGAAAATCGCTCCTGCAACGATCAGTCCAAGTGCTACAAATCCGCCGATAGTAAGAATGCTGCCTAGAAAAGAAAAGTCTTTTCTTGTCATGAATACTGTTGCTGTCAATCCGGCGAATAGTGCACCGGTAATAAATGCAGCTGTCGGAAGAACATCTGGTGATGACAGCATTGCTGCAATGTAAAGTAACGGAATAAAAATTATGGCTTCAGCAAGAACATACAGTCCAAGGCCAACATACTGCATCTGACGGGTCTGTGAACCTGATGCAAGATTTCTTGCCATCCAGCCCAGCAGCATAAATCCTCCAAGGATCATCAACCAGCCAAATCTTGACCCGCTTATTGCATTCATCATTAATCGGGCAAGTGGTGATGGAACAAGCAGGAACTCCAACCCTACAAATGTTGCTACCGCGCCGGCCAGGTGAATGTAGGTTTTGCGGATAAATTCGGCACGTTCAGCGGGAATTGCTTCAGAAACAGGATATGAACGGACTTGTCCAGAGTAAGGTGCAGCCATAAAATTTCCTCCAGGATTAGTGGTTAGTGTTGATGTATGGTTTTAATATACAATAATATCAACTGTGGTGTACCTTTAATTCAGTGTTTTAATGGTGATTTTGATTTTGTGAAATTTTCACATCGCTTCAATATTGAAAGCCTGCACTATATCAACACGGATCATCGCACATTGTATTGTGATTATGTGATAAAAAATTGGAATTCTAAGTAAAATCTGGAAAAAGGTACGAAATGACACAAGCAATAGTTGCTGATAATGTAAATAAGTGCTATGGATCCAACCATGCGGTTAAAGATTTGAATTTTACTGTTGATGAATCCGTGTGCTTTGGACTACTCGGACCTAATGGTGCAGGAAAAACCACAATGATGAAAATGATATATGGTGTGGTTAATCGCGACTGTCCCGAAAAGGGGAGTGTATCGGTATTCAGTTTTGATCCAATGAAAGAACCACTTGCAATCAAGTTTATTTCAGGGGTAGTTCCACAGGAAAATAATCTCGATGAAGAGCTCAACGTTGAAGAAAATCTGAGAATTTTCGCAAGATTTTACAATCTGCCTTCAGATATCGCAGGAAAACGGATTAACAAATTGCTTGAATTTATGGAGTTGACTGAGAAAAACAAATCACCGCTGCGGGAACTATCCGGCGGGATGAAACGCAGGTTGATTATTGCTCGAGCTTTGCTTAACAACCCGCGTCTGCTTATTCTTGATGAACCAACTACGGGGCTGGATCCACAGGTACGCCATCTGATCTGGGAAAAATTACGCAATCTCAAGCGTGGTGGAATAACCATTCTTCTTACAACACACTACATGGAGGAAGCGTTTCAACTGTGCGATTCGATACTTATCATGAATAAAGGAGTGAAGATTATTGAAGGTAATCCGCATTCTCTTGTAAATACCCATATTGAACCGTTTGTTCTCGAAGTTCACACCCGTGAAGCATTTGGCGGTATTCGTGAATATCTTCCTGAGAATGTCCGAGCTGATGACTCGACTGAAGTGGTGTGTATTTATGGATTTGATCAAGCTGCCCTTCATACACTCTCCACAAAGCTGAAACCGGGTGATTACTTTCTTCGTCAATCAAACCTTGAAGACCTCTTTTTAAAAACAACAGGGAGTACGTTAAATGCCCTCCAATAAAACTGCTTTATACCCACCATTCCCTGCCAGAATCTATGGCGTATGGTTTCGTCATTTCAGGGTCTACACCAAAAGTCTTATCAGTAATGGTTTACCGCCTTTCCTTGAGCCATTGATTTTTCTTGCCGGTATAGGACTGGGAATGAACATGTATATTAAAGAAATGGATGGAATTCCGTATATCACATTTCTTGCCACCGGCCTGCCAATAACAGCCGCAATGTTTACATCAGCATTTGAGTGTTCCTATGGAACATTCATACGTCTTGAATTCGATAAGGTTTACGATGGTATGCTTGCGGCACCGCTTTCGGTAAGAGATTTACTAATCGGCGAAATTCTCTGGGCTGGTACAAAAGGAGTTTTTTTCTCATTTGCGGTCATTATTGTTGTGTCACTGTTTGGACTTGTGCCCCTTCCCGGAAGTCTTGCAACCCCGGTAATTGGTTTTCTAACAGGTATAATGTTCGCATCACTTTCACTATTGGTGACTTCCTTTGTTTCTAATATTAACCATTTCAATTTCTATTTCACCGGATTTCTTTCACCAATGTTTTTCTTTTCTGGTGTTGTCTTTCCTCTTAATAATCTTCCACCAGCTCTGCGATGGTTTGCAGAGGTCTTCCCACTAACTCATTCTGTGCGGTTGACCCGTTCACTTTGTTTTGGTACGTGGAGTCCGATGCTGATTGCCGATCTGTTTTTTATACTACTGTTTACCATCATTACAGGGTGGTTTGCAATTGGCAGGCTGCGCAGAAAATTGATTAAATAAAAAAATAAAAACCACGAAAGATACCAAAAATAAATGTGTATTTAGTGTGCTTCGTGGTAAAAATAATTATTATGGAGTCATCCGAATCGGCACACCCCTCGAAGCACAATACTCTTTAATCTCCCGTATGGTGTATTCTCCATAATGAAGAATCGATGCGACAAGTGCTGCATCAGCGTGACCCTCAGTGAGTACTTCATAGCAATGTTCCGGTTTTCCTCCGCCACCCGATGCGATCACGGGGATTCGCACTGCATCGGCAATCATGCGTGTCAATCGTATTTCATAGCCGTTTTTAGTGCCATCAGCGTCTATTGAATTCACAACTATTTCACCTGCGCCTAATGCCTCACCTTTTTTAGCCCACTGAATCGCATCAATTCCGGTGTGGGTACGTCCCCCGTGGGTGACAATTTCATATCCCGATGGGATTTCTGATGTTACTGGTACAGCAAGAACATCCATCGAAAGCACGACTGCCTGAGCTCCCAGGGCTCGTGATGCCTGCGAGATAAGATCCGGATTTGCAACTGCGGCTGTATTGACATTTATCTTTTCTGCTCCTGCAAGCCGCACACGGGTGCAGTCATCAACGGTTCTTAGTCCGCCCCCGACAGAAAAGGGGATAAATATCTGTGATGCTACATTACTGACTACATCGATCATTATATTGCGTTTGTCACTTGATGCCGTGATATCATAAAATACCAGCTCATCGATGCCCTGTTCATAATATCTTCTGGCAGTATCAACGGGATCGCCAATATCTTTCGTATCAACAAATTTAATACTTTTCGCAAGTTTCCCATCACGTACATCAAGACAGGAGATAATTCTTTTTTTCAGCATGATTCACCATTCCATGTCGCAAAATTGTTTAGAATCGATAACCCGGCAGTACCGCTTTTTTCGGGGTGGAATTGTGTTGCAAACAGTGTCCCTTTAGCTATCGCGGCAGGAAATCGTAATTCATATTCACATTCAGCAACAATATCTTCAACACTGGATGGTTGAGGATAGAAACTGTGTACAAAGTAAAACTCTGTTTCGTCAGCAATACCTTTGAGCATGGGGTGCTGTTTTTTAATGGAAATAGTATTCCATCCCATATGAGGAATTTTGAGTGATGGGTCAGAAAGTGTAAATTTTCTGGTATTGCCATCGATGATCCCAAGGCATTTTGTGTCACCCTCCTCACTGTGAGAAAGAATTATCTGGGTTCCAAGGCATATTCCAAGAATTGGCGTCCCTTTTTTAAATGCTTCGTGTAATGATGAATCGATACCACGTTGCGTGAGGGTGGACATTGCGCTGGCTGCATGTCCGACTCCGGGAAAAATGATTTTCTCCGCATTCCGGATAATATTCGGATCGGGGGTAATAACTGAATCAATTTTAAGGTAATCCAGTGCACGTTTAACTGAAGTCAGATTACCGGCTTCGTAGTCAACAATAATGATCATGGCATCTCCAAAATATGGCCAGAAATGTTGAAAAAGCTATATTCAATAAAATATGTTTTGTGTCATCCATTCCAAAACAAAAGAGGCTCTATAGACTTATTTGTGGGTAAAAAACAATAAAAAGTAAGCATGTGGATTTTCAAATAGTAGATTCTTTTTTACGAAGAAAGTTTCTGCAAATGAAAGAACCACATGCTGCTCAAGACAATACTAAATCGCATACA
>JBNKZD010000193.1:0-45009 GCA_050301235.1 Chitinispirillaceae bacterium
GTGGATCCGGACCGTTTGCCCGACCGAAATACTGCTGTGAACATTCTCGTGAATATACCCTTTGACATAGGATGGAAACTCACCATGCAGCGTCATAATAGTATCAAATGGTGAAACCTTCTCCTGCTCTTTAAAGATAACCGAACCAACGACCCCATCCATTGGTGCCAAAATGACAAGCTTCGCCTTTTCATCATTGAGCATTGCCAGCTCTTTGGTAAGGCGCTCAACCTGCACCACAAGAGGATCTTCACTTCCGGACAATTCTCCATTGAGACGTTCAATTACAATTTGTGAGGGGTTTTTTGCAATTTCGAGTTCCTTTTTTAACTCCGATATCTCTACCAGCAATGGATTACCGGCATCATCAGTACTGTCAGAAGCGTTCCGCCCTGCACTCGAAACGCTTCTCAATTCGGAAATCAGTTTTTTATTAAGCTCATATTCAGCTTCTTTTTTCTTGATCTGAGACTTTATTTCGTTGACGCGAGCAACCTGTTCTGCCTGAAGCTGACGGATTTCCGAACGTGATCGAGAATTCTGAGTAGCTCTTGTTGCTTTTAATTCATCAAGGGTATGACTGATGGTGTTTATTTTAATTGACATTTCAGGTTGACCAAGTATAACAAGCGTATCACCCCTTTGAATAGGTTGACCTGCCACAACATTGATCTGCTTGATCTGGACCGGAAGATTATAGTTGACCACGATCTCTTTTGTATCGGCTATACCATAAAACCGATACGTTTCACTTTTATAATACGCTGTCATCATTGCCATAGCTGCCAGTGCTATAAACAAAACAATATAAAAACGTTTCATAAACCTTCTGATCCTTTGCCTGGTTTACTCACAATCAACCTTCAGTTCACCTTATTGCTCGACAGTTGTCTCCTGAAGCAGCAGATGGATATCGTTTACTGTACCGAGTCCCCTGAGTTTTGCGACAAGTTCACTTTTCATATTACTTCGCCGCAATTTGACGTGATACGCATAATCAAGACGCCCACCCTGAGAAAGTTCACGCAATGTTATCAGTGCAAAATTCTTACAGTACGTCTTCAGTACCTTTTCAATAGCAAGAGTATTATCTGCATTTATCTCCATATTGAACCGTAACATACCATCATAGTAACGCTCCAGACCAAAGGGGGTAATATAGAGGAAGAAAGCTACTATACAGAAAGCGACAGTTCCGGCAACCGCAATACTGTACCCGAACACACCGCATGCAATTCCTGAAGCCAGAGACGCAAACATGAAAATGATATCGCGTGGATCTTTAAAAGAAGTCCGAAAACGAATAATTGCCAGCGCTCCAATCATCCCAAGTCCACGCGCAAGACTATCACCTATCGCCTGCATTATCGTTGCAGCAACAATCGAACTTAAAATAAGTGCCTGAACAAAATTTCTGGAATACGACAGCCCACGGTAGGTCCGTTCATAGGTCAAAGCTATAAGCATTGACAATATAAACGCCAGAAGTGTTGTATAGATTACCGTTACGAATGTCGGATTCGATGCCTCAGTCTGTAAAGTCAAAAAGTCTAACATATATGCAGGTCTCCTGTATCTATATCAAATTATCCGAACTTCCGTTTTTGATCAATTCATTACTAACCATTTAATCAATTTAAACATTTAAGTCTTTTAGTTTATCATTATATTTTTAATAATGAACCATTATCAACTTGAGATTCGATTTGAAATAGTACTACAAATGAATCCTGGATCCTGAATTCTGTATTCAACAATAACAGGATTTATGTAATAGATCAGAACAATTAAATCGGTTAAATTGGGAACGGTACCCCTCAATATCATTCACCACAATTCTCATATATCTAATTTAACGCATTTTTAATACAAAACTTACAAAAAGCTAACATTTATGATGTGTTCCAGGACCATCAAAACCAGAAGACCTGAATATCTGATCCACTACGACGGTTTTGAAACAAATTTAATCAGTTTTTTATTTCTTAGTTTTAGATGTTCATGAAAATAAGAATGTTCAATAATTATAACATCTTTTTTGGGGGATACACTACCTGCAATGAAACTTCAGGATTTAAGCAGTAGAGCCACAACGACCTGATTTATTACCAATAACCTGTTAAATTGTATTCATGGAAATAGTAATTATAAAAATTCTTCGACAACAGCTACCGATTTGCTCAACATCACATCATCATCAAAAATAAAATACCCCTTGAATTTTTTCCCATCGAGAATGAGGGGTAGCCAGTGGATATCATCAGCCCACATCTGGTTATAAGGAATCTCATCGACAGCACACCAGAACGGATCAGCTTCTCGTGTATCAAAAGGGGTGCCGCTGAATTTACTGGCGAAGAACACCGATCCATGAAGCGAATAACCATCTGTAAAGACAAAGAACAGCTCCCCAACCTTTTCAAGCTCTGATGCGCTTACCCCGGTCTCTTCGAAAGTTTCACGTATTGCAGCATCTGCTGAAGATTCTCCCGGCTCGATCCGGCCACCGGGTGCATTTACTTTACCTTTTCCTAAACCGGTCTTTTTATGAATCAGAAGCAGCTGGTTCTTATTACGAACAAAACAGAGAACTGCGCGCTCTTTTGGCACCCAGTTCTCCCAATCAATTGCTGAAACGTCATGTACAGTTGAATTATCTTGTGTCATTTTGGGTTCTAAAACCTGAAAAATGCACCGGCTTCTGCGGTAAGCCCTAAAGATTTTAAGTTATCCGGAAAACGATTTGATCCCCGCACTCCTGCCAATCCATGGAAGCCAAAACGCCAGATATAAAACTCCGCGCCACATCCGACTCCTAGTGACAGTGTATTTGTTAATTTTTTTCCAGTATAATGGGTCAATACATAGTCACCTTTTCCATAGGAGTAATCCCAGGTGTGGGAGTAATAATTATATTTTTTATATTCCAAATAGCAGTTGCCGCCTCCATATGCACAAAACCGTATGTATTTAGACTCCAGAAGAGAACGATATAATAAAAGACCAATAGACCCATATCCATTATTCGAATAACCGCTGTCCCTATCATAATAATAGGAATCATCGGTTTTATCTGAATATTTTTCCTCTTCATACCATGGAAAAAGCGTCAGCTGAACCCCCCATTTATCAAACCATCTTTTATATGACAGACCATAACCGGAAGTTAATCCAGCTGCTACTCCTATATAATTTGAATACCTTTTTGATGTAACTTCAGAATAACTGGATCCGGTTTCAGAAGAATCAGAAGACGCGAACGAAAGGCTGACCAGTGACAAAAGCACTACAGTCCACTTGAGCTTAATCATATAAAACCTCTTTTGAAAAGTTAATGTTGAAGGTATTAAGTACACTGTTTAATTATTCCATGTTGCCTCAACGTGAAATAAATTATTCAGTGTATTCATCACCTTATGGGTTAATGAATAAACAACAATATAACATCCCGGAAATAGAATTGTAAAATTTTGGAGGAAATTGCAAAACTCCTCGTTTGTTTCGACTCCGCTCAACAAACGGCTCCAAAACGCCCCCGATCGAAGCCGAAGGGTGCATTGGTCGAGTTTTGCAATTGAAGATTTAAACTCAATAGTTTCACTTGCAGTCAGCAGTTGCATTGAAGAAATTCCATTCCATAGATATCCTGCCTGATATTTTATTACCTGTTTTACCTTAATGGCTCAGCATAAGTGCAGGAAGAAATAATATGAATTATGAGTGAAGCAGGAATGTGTGTGTGACGATTTTTTTGGTTAGCAGCCGTATTAAAACGGCAAATCCTCATCGCCCTCATCAAAGCCATCCAAATCCAGGTCATCATCCGGGTCTGGTGCTTTAATTACCAGGTGACCATTTTCAAACTCCTCAACAACCATTCCTATCATCTTGGTAATCATTACCAGAGCAGTCTCAGAGTCCACTTTGTCAATTCTGGCAGTAATCAGATGCTCATCACCCTTTTGATTAGTAAGAACCGTTTTTGAATAGATCAGATTCTGATCAAGACTTTCCTGAATCGTCTCCAGCACCTTAGTGACAGGTTGATCTTTTACATTCAGAGAGAGCATTTTCCTTACTTCTTTCATTTTAATTCTTCGCCTTTCCACTCAGTTGTACTTTATTTTTTATCACATTTCAATGACATCAGAGGTCATTATCTCTTTTATTTTCGCCAGTTCAAATGAACTCCAGGGTACAGTTTCAATAATGCAATCCAGTGAGTTAGAAAAACCATTTACTATTGCTGAAGCGATTTGAGAATATGTAATGTCGGGATTGATTCCCGAAAGATGGATCGTTTTCTTTTCAAGCAGCTTGAATTGATTTTCCCGTTCAGTTTCATCAATATTAAGGTAGCATGGAAGTTGCAGATATGCATCACTTATTGGAATCGATCCATGCTGAAGCACCCCTTCACGAGTTCTTCGCTGTGCAGATCCAATAAGTTTTTTACCATCAACCATGATCTCATCCCGATTTGGAGCAAGAAAACAGGGAAGCTTCTGTTGCCGTTTCAATTCATTAAACTGATGATCAGAATCGTGATTTGATGAACCGACACCGATACTTCCGAGAGCACATTTTAAACAATCAGAAATAATCGCATAGGTTTCTTTAACACTCCCTCCCATAGTGCGAAGCTTATGAGAAAATACACAACTATAGGTACAATCCTGATAATGCAGCACCGGACGCCCACCAGTAGGCCGTTGAATCCAGGCAACACCATCACGTTCAATCGCGGCCATATCCAGAACAGATTCAGGATCCTGAATCATTCCGATGGTGATCGATGGGCAATTCCAGGCATAGGTACGCAAAAAAAGTGTTTCAGAATCGATGCATTTCTGAAGCAAAAAGATATCCGCTGCCATATTAAAACTGGCAGACATCAGTTGATCGGGGATGTATCGTATATGAATCGTCATAGGTTAAAAATAGATGAGAATTCAGGCGGCAGAAACTAATTTCTTTTTACTCCCGTTTTTCGACTAATTATCCGTTACATTTAACGAGGATTTATGGAAAAACTTGCAATTGGCATCGATTTAGGGGGAACGAATCTCAAGGGCGTCCTGTTGAATCAGCAGGGCATAGGAAGTAATGTTATTCGCATACCTACAGAAGCACACAAGGGTGGTGCTATGGTTATGCAGAACATTCTAATACTCATCGACCAGTTGCTTAAACGAGTACCTGCAGGAGCTCAGGTTATCGGCGTGGGAATTGGGACTCCTGGCTTTGTCAGTGAGACGGGTGTCATTCTGGGTGGGTCTGAAAACATTCCCGGATGGAAAAGTACCCGGATGTACGACCCAATAATTCAGCGATATGACTTTAAAGCTGTTGCAGCTAATGATGTTACTGTCATGGCCCTGGCTGAATCACGTTTTGGAGCAGGCATCGGCGTTAAAAACATAGTCTGTTATGCGCTGGGGACCGGTGTTGGTGGTGGAATTGTTATTGATGGAAAGATTTACAAAGGTACTCATGGCATGGCCGGAGAACTTGGCCACGTATCTGTTGAAACTGATGGTATTCCCTGTAACTGTGGTATTCGCGGATGTGTAGAACAGTACGCATCTGCATCGGGGATTGCGAATCTGGGGAAGCGTTTTGCACAAGAAAATCAGTACTCCAGAAAAACAGCCTTTGTTAGTGAAGCACTTAAAGACCTCTCAAAGGTAACATCAAAAATGGTGTATGAGTACGTCAAACAAAATGATCCGATCGCTATTGAAGTGCACGAAAAAGCGTGCCATATGATGGCACGCGCTGTTGGCATTTCGATAAACACACTTGCACCGGACAGAGTCGTTCTTGGAGGTGGCGTCCTGATGGCTGGACAGATCATTATAGATACCATAACAAAATATACCAGACATTATTGCTGGTCATCAATTTTCGAGCGCTGTGATATTGTTGCCGCAAAACTTGGCGAAAACGCTGGGGTACTGGGTGCAGGGGCAATGGCGTTTGATGAATTTTCAGACAGATAAAACACGTATGGACATCAAAGAACAAATCGATTCACTCCGTCAGCAAATCCGTCAGTACGATACTGCGTACTACGCACATGGTCAATCACTCATTTCCGATAAGCAATATGACGATCTGTATCGCGAGCTTGTCAATCTCGAAACTGCTTATCCGGAATTTGATTCCCCGGATTCTCCGACAAAACGGGTCGGCAACGATCTCACAAAGGAATTTGCCAAAGTTCAGCACAGGATTCCCATGATGAGTATCGACAATACCTACTCCGAAGATGAACTCTTCGAATGGATTGATCGACTTGACAAAATGTTAGATGGAACAAACCCCACTTATATTGCAGAACTTAAACTGGATGGGATTGCACTATCACTTCTTTACGACGGTGGCAAACTGGTCAGAGCGGTAACAAGGGGCAGCGGCGTTATTGGTGATGATGTAACTGCGAATGTCCGCACAATCCGTTCCATTCCGTTATCGGTCAAAACGCTTAACAGTTTTGAAGTGCGTGGTGAAGCGTTTATGACATTTCAGACATTCCAGGAATTAAATGAACGCCTGACCGAAAGTGGCCTTAAAACAATGCAGAATCCCCGTAACACCACTGCCGGCACACTGAAACTTCAGGACCCGAAAGAGGTTGCATCACGCAATCTCAGTTTTTCAGCATATTCCCTTCTTGAACGCCCAGAAATTACATCGCATGATTATGGGCTCAAAGCGTTACAGAATGATGACTTTCCGGTAGTTATTCATTCAGAGGTACTATCCGACCGCAATCAGATTATCGACTTTGTCCGCCACTGGGAAGAGAAACGACATGATCTGCCCTTTCCAATTGATGGGATTGTTATCAAGGTGAATGAGTTTCATCTCAGAGATGCAGCCGGAACCACCGCCAAATCGCCCAGATGGGTTATTGCCTATAAATACCAGCCAGAGCAGGCGATTACCTGCCTTGAAGCGATCGATGCCAATGTTGGCCGAACTGGTGTAGTAACCCCGATAGCGCGACTCTCGCCTGTACACCTTGCAGGTACGACTATTCGCAATGCAACTCTTCACAATTATGATGAAATTCAACGACTTGGTGTTCGAGTTGGTGATTATGTGCAGATTGAAAAAGGGGGCGAAATAATTCCAAAAGTGATTAAATATATCCCGGAAAAACGCCCTGCGGAATCGGTACCTTACGCTCCTCCGACCGAATGCCCATCATGCGGTTCGACTCTTGAGAAATTAGGCGGTGAAGTCGCACTGCGTTGCTTCAACACAACGTGCCCGGCACAGCTATCAGCATCACTGCAGCACTTTGTTTCGCGTTCTGCAATGGATATTCGCAAAGTTGGTCCCGCTCTTATAGAGCACCTGATCGGAGCCGGTTTGATTAAAGATGCGGCAGATCTGTACAGTTTAACACTCGATCAATTGGTGAAACTGGAGAGGATGGCTGAAAAATCTGCACATAATGTTCTTGGTTCTATCGAGCAGTCCCGGCACAACACTTTGGACAAGCTTCTCCATGGCCTGGGTATACGGATGATCGGAGCACAGAGCGCCAAATTACTTGCACAACAGGTAAATGATATCACTGATTTTTATACCATGTCTATAGAACAACTTTCAAATATTGAATCCATTGGTCCAACAATGGCCCAGAGTATACGGTACTTTTTTGATCGTCCCGAAAACATAGATCTTATTGAACGATTGAAAGCTTCTGGTGTTAATACATCCGGTACACCAGCTAATAAGGGAGACGGTGTATTTTCGGATAAAACATTCGTGCTTACAGGTACTCTTGTCGGTTACACGCGGGAGTCTGCGACAGAAGAGATAGAATCACGTGGTGGTAAAGTTGCATCGAGTGTAAGTAAAAAAACTACGTTTGTGCTTACCGGAGCTGACCCCGGATCGAAACTGGACAAAGCAATCGCACTTGGTGTACAGGTACTATCTGAGCAGGAATTTATAACAATGCTTGGAGATTCTTAACCACTGGGAAACAGGAATAACTGATGAATGAAACTGATATGAAAGCAGCGCCGGTTCGGTCAAAAGATAGGTTTCTGGTATTTGGTTCTCCATGTATTGGTGAAGCTGAAATCGATGAAGTCGTCGCTACGCTTCGAAGTGGATGGATTGGTACAGGACCTCGCGTTGCAAAATTTGAGCATCAGTTCGCATCACATATTGGAAGTCCCTGGTGTGTTGCGGTAAATTCTTGTACTGCAGCTCTTCATCTCAGTTTACTGGCACTTAAACTCGATCCAGGTTCAGAAGTTATTACTTCTCCGATGACATTCTGTGCAACAATCAATGCAATCATACACGCCGGGTTAACACCTGTGCTTGCAGATATCGACCCAGTCACAATGAATATTGACCCTCGCGAGATCGAGCGCAAAATCACTCCAAAAACAAGGGCATTGCTTCCAATCCATTTTGCCGGACGTCCCTGCGATATGGATGCAATTATGGCTATTGCGAAAAAACATAACCTGTTTGTCATTGAAGATTGCGCACACTCAATCGAAAGTGAATACAAAGGGAAGAAAACAGGAACATTTGGTGATTTTGGCTGTTTCAGTTTTTATGTCACAAAGAACATTGTCACCGGTGAAGGCGGTATGATCTGTTGCAAAGATCAGGAAAAAGCATCATATGTAAAAATCCTCGCTCTCCATGGAATGAGTGCAGACGCCTGGAAACGGTTCAGTGATGAAGGATACAAACACTATTTTGTCGTCGACAGTGGCTTCAAGTACAACATGATGGATATTCAGGCAGCAATCGGCATTCATCAGATGGAAAAAATTGAAACATTTTACAAGCGCCGAAAGGAGATATGGAACCGTTATCTTACTGTATTTAAAGATCTCCCAGTCGGCCTTCCAGCTCCGCAGGAACCTGATACTGTTCATGCATTACACCTTTTCACGTTGTTGATCAACGAGCAGAAGTGCGGAATCAACAGGGATATGTTTTTATCCCGTATGACCTGGCACAACATTGGCGTTGGTGTACATTACCTCAGCATACCGGAACACCCATTCTATCAGTCCCGATTTGGCTGGCTGCCGGAACAATTTCCCAATTCCTGTAAGATTGGAAGAGAAACGGTTAGTTTGCCTCTTTCACCCCGCCTCACCGATCCGGAAGTTGAGGATGTAATCTCAGCGGTAAAAATATCACTGCAGACTTGAAGTGAATTCTCTCCTTTTTTTTAATAAGTATGGTGATTTGAATTATAGCTTTTTATCCGCAAGTAACGTATACTTTCAAAATGGTATTCTTTCCAGCCAGTCCCTGGAGGAATATTAATACTACTTTAACCTCGTAATCGATAAGTTTTTGAGGTTTTGAAATTGATCCGGATTTTTTGAATATTTATGAATTTCAGCATTTTTAAAAAGATTGTTTCAAAATCACTCTCTGATGATATCGAACATCAGTGGATGAAAAAAATTTTTGAACGGCTTGTTCAACTTTTCGCGTTGCTTTCACTTATAATGCTCATTATAAGTATCTTACTTGACCACAGAAGAATCATTCTGCTTTCTCTGTCATCATTATGCGTTTTCACCTTCAGCAACATTCTTCTGGTACTTAAAAAAGTCAAATACGCTTCAATTCTGACATCATCTTCACTGATGATTCTGGGGATTTATGCAATTTATTCTGGTGATGGAATCCATGATACCGCGATGCTTCTCTTTCCACCGTTTTTTCTGATCAGTAGTTTTCTTCTTGATAAGACATTTTATCTGACATTATCATTTATCACATTGTCATTCGTTGCTCTTATCGGCGCTGGTGAGTTAAATGGCTATATAATCACCACATTTTCCGACAAAGCATCTCTAATTGATATTTTCCTGTTGTTTATTCTGGGAAGTGCGACAATCCTCACCAGTTTTTTTATCTCTGAAAACTCATACAAAGTTCTTACATATGCCCAGAAAAATGCACAGAATTATCGAAAAATTTTCAATTCTGTAGGTGAAGCAATTATCATCAGAGACAATATAACTGGTAAAATTGCGCATGTTAACGATTCAATGCTTTCGATGTTTGGCTATACGGAAGAGGATATCCCCAATCTTGACATAGATGTTCTCTGCGATCAAACCAATGACTGTACTCTTACTTCTAATTTAGCCCATCTTGACGGAAAAAGCATCTCACAGCAGTACCTTTTTTCAACTTTGGGAAAGAAAAAAAACGGTGATACATTCCATATTGAAGTTTCTCTTTGCAATGCAGTTATCGATAACCGGGATCGAACCCTGATCGTTATCAGAAATGTTGAAGAAAAACGCAGTATTGAAGAAAAAATGCAGCAAAATGAAAAGCTAGCAGCACTGGGACGATTAGCTGGCGGAATTGCCCATGATTTCAGAAACCAGCTTACCGGCATTTTGGGATGTACCGAACTGCTTAAATCTGAAGCAACCAGTAAACATCAGCTGGAAACACTCGACCTGATTATTCAGTCAGCCAAACGGTCAGCTGAACTTACTCAGCAATTGCTCTTTTTTGCACGAAAAGGAGAATCTTCATTTCAGGATATTTTAATGAATGAAATTGTTGAATCCACCATCACGATTCTAAGACGCAGCTTTGACAAACGGATAGAAATCACATTTACCCCGGATTCAAAAATTCCGTTGATAAGTGGTGATCCGGGAAGAATTCAGAATGCTCTCCTTAACCTCTGTATCAATTCACGTGATTCAATGCCTTCAGGAGGCAAGCTCACAATAGCAGTTTTCGCGGCAAAGTTAAATATGACAGACTGCGCCCGACTTGTGGACCCACTCTCTCCCGGTCATTATCTGGGGGTTTCCGTATCAGATACCGGCAGTGGGATTCCATCTGAATATTTTAATAATATTTTCGAACCGTTCTTTACAACGAAGCCTCTCGGAAAGGGTACCGGAATGGGTCTTCCAACAGTTTATGGGACTGTCAGGGATCATGGCGGTTCGATATTCCTGAAAAGTGTTAAGAACATCGGAACCACGTTTATTCTATACTTCCCACTTCCATCCGATACCACAAATAAAACCACTGTCCAACAGGAAAAGCCACTATCAGTGCCCAGAGCACTTCCAAAGTATAAAACAATCGTCGTCGATGATGATCCAGTGGTCAGATTGACAATTTGCAAACTTTTGAACAAGCTGGGGATTGAAACAACAGCATTCAGTGATGGTATCGCTGCGGTTGAGTACTACTCAAAACACTCTGAAGCCATCGACATTGTCTTTCTTGATATGAACATGCCACTGATCAACGGTACCGACACCCTGAAAAAGCTGCGTTCAATAAAGAACGATCTCAATGTTTTTATAATCTCAGGCTGCAGCGACAGTGATGAGTTCCAGAAAATTTCCGAGTCAAAAGTGAATGGTTTCATTAAAAAACCATTTCAACTGCATGTCCTCAATCAAGAGCTTCAAAAGTTGTCTGCTAAGGCATGATTAGGTATATTACATCAAAAGTGTGTAGTCGCGACAAATTCTCACTATTCGCACGTTCGCCCTAACCCCCTCTCCATTATGATGATGGAGAAGGGGAAAAGATGAGAATAACTGTTTTAACTCCCTTTCTCCACGAAGTGGAGAGAGGGTTGGGGAGAGAGACGATAAGCGAATAGTGCGAATCAGCTATAAAACGAAACTGATAACGTGAATTCTAAAGACCATTTTAAAACATACATTCTCATCATTACATCACTTCTATCGGGCTTCTTCGTCTTCTTCCCGATCGCTGATGGAGACATCTTCTGGCATCTTTCGGCAGGAAGGGAAATTCTTAATAGCGGAAAATTTCTCTTCACCGATCCGTTCAGCTATACCACATCCTCGATTCCATGGATAGATCTTCACTGGTTGTTTCAGGTGATTACATATCTGATTTACAGCTACTCCGGATATTATGGGTTATTGATAGTCAAAGCCCTGATAATCGCCTTCGCAGTTTTTCTGCTTCTCTCCCCTGCCCGATCTTGCACTTCTTTGACAGTTACAGCTTTCTTTTTTATTTTTTGTATATATCATTTCAGATATCTCGTCCCACTTCGACCTGGTATTTTTACCCTACTCTACCTTTCATCATTTCTTTTTCTGCTTGAAAAATATTCTAAAAAACCCAAAAACAGTCTGCTTGTGACACTTATCCCTCTGCAAATTCTATGGAACAACACACAAGGGTTATTTATGATTGGCCCTGCAATTGTAGCCATATATATTGCCGGAGAACTCACAGATCAGATACGCCAGTCAAAACAACCAGTGCAAGCTGTTAAATTATACATAGTTTCAAAACCGTGTCTTTCATTAGCTACTGTTTTCTTTGCATTATGCATTTCGGGAATTATAACCCCATATGGTATCAGAGGTCTTCTGATTCCACTGCGTTTGTTCCTGCAGATCACCCCGGGTCAATCAAACCAGTACTCAAACCTTATTGCTGAAAACACACCAATGTTAAAAATGATCGGAACTGATCAAGTGTTTTATGTTTTTGTTTTCGCGTTCCTGTGTGCATTTACATTTTTCAGTATATTTGTCGCAAGGGGAAAGACCAGATCCCGGCACCTGTATCTGTTTGCAAGCTTTACAGTTCTGGCTCTGATGGCACAGCGCAACCTTATTCTTTTACTTTTCGCAACCATTCCTCTATTCAATTACAACATAGACTTCTTAAAATTTAAAACCGATATTGCAAAGAAAAGAGTTTTCATTTACGTGATCATTCTTTTTATTTCAATTTATTTTACAATTGTCACTAACAGCCATTTTCAAATGATCAAATCGGTCAACAATCCCATATCACCATTCTGCCATCCGCTAAAAAGCACTTACTATCTCGCAACACATCCTCTCAAAGGAAACATTTTTAATGCAGACCGATACGGGGGATATCTGCTCTGGAATCTGTACCCCTCCCAAAAAGTCTATATTGATACACGTTTATCAATGCGAAGCCGTGCTTTTTTCTCAAACTATATTTCACTGCTTGATAACCCAAACCAGTTTTCTGAGATTGCAGACCGCTATTCTATACATGCTGTAGTTCTCCCGGCCTTCATCCCGCTCTATGAAAAGCTGATCTGCGATTTGTACTTCAACCCCAACTGGACACTTGTTTTGACTGATGGTTCTGAAACGCTCTTTATCCGGAAGGAACTGTTTTCCGGCACTGGAATCGATCTTGAAAACCAGGTTCAGATAGATTCTCTCTTCAGGCAGATCCAGATTGATTCAGATTTTGGAAGTAAGCCGATCAAAACTGAAGCAACATTCAGATTGAACCGGTTTATTCAAAACATTCGCTCTTTTTCCTTCCCAAACGTACCTCGATCGGATATTCAGAATGATTTTTAAGGTACATATTGATCAAAAGTACAATATCAAGACATAACATACGTAATTATATGTAAAACAAAAAGGAGATTTCAAAGTGTAGAAACCAGTTTCTATCAATCTTGAATCTATTTTTTATTATTTTATCATGTCCAATATTTTATTCTATCTCAAAAGGAGTTCCTGATTATGAACACGTTAAAAACGACCATTTTATTGGCGTCTTTAACCGGGTTATTGGTTGTGCTTGGCAACCTTATTGGTGGAGCACATGGCGCCACAACAGCACTTATAATTGCAGGTGTAATGAATTTTGCCAGTTTCTGGTTTTCAGATAAAATTGTTTTATCGATGTATCGTGCGAAGCAGGTCGGTCCATCAGAAGCACCTCAGCTATACAAAGTTGTGCAACGTATCAGCGAAAAAAATGGTATTCCAATGCCGAAGGTATACATCATCGACAACCAGTCTCCCAATGCATTTGCTACGGGTCGCAGCCCAAACCATGCATCAGTTGCAGCAACTACTGGCATCTTACGCATACTCAGCGAAGATGAACTTGAAGGGGTTATGGCACATGAACTTGCTCATGTCCAAAATCGCGATACTTTAACCAGCACGATTGCAGCAACGATTGCAGGTGCAATTACCTGGATTGCACAAATGGTTCAATGGAGTGCAATGTGGGGCGGTTTACATAGTGATGATGATGACAACAATCCTCTTGGGATGGCAGGAGCACTCCTGATGGCTATACTTGCTCCAATTGCAGCGATGCTCATTCAGATGGCAATCTCCCGTTCCCGTGAGTTTGCTGCTGATGAATCCGGCGCACGGATGTGTGGAAAGCCACTCTCACTCGCCAATGCCCTTGCAAAACTGGAACGTGGCGCATCCGCATTTCCTCTTCAGGGTGGAAATCCATCAACAGCACATCTTTTCATTGTAAATCCCTTTAAAGGGGGTATTGCCGGTCTTTTCAGTACCCATCCCCCAATGGAGCAGCGTATCGAACGACTCCAGCAACTATCGAGACAAATGTAACTTTTTTGTATAACATTAAATTGGCATTCACGATTATACTATTGTGAATGCTTTATATTTTTGATGAAAAAATTCAGAAAAACCTACGTTGAAATAACCAACATCTGTAATTTAAAGTGTCCCTTCTGCCCCCAGAACAAAAGGGAACCTCGCCTTATGAACGCGCAGGAGTTTCAGAGCACGATTACGCAACTGGCACCACACTCTTCACTGCTCCATTTACATGTGCTGGGTGAACCTCTGCTGCATCCGCAACTTGGATTATTTCTAGACATTTGCGAAGAATCAAAACAGCAGGTCCATCTTGTCACAAACGGAACGCTCTTTCATACACGACTTGATGATCTTCGGGGAAAAAAGGCCCTTCGCAGTGTGAGTTTTTCACTGCAAAGCATTTGCGCTACTTCAGGTATTGATGAGTTCCGGCACTACCTTGATCATCTTCTGGAATCTATCGGGACGTTCAAAAAGAAAAATCGCCCGTTATTCAGCCTGCGATTGTGGAATAATGGCGGTTCATCTGAAATGGTAAATTATACAGATGCAGTTGTAGAGATTGAAAACAGATTCAAATTTGACAATTTAATCGGTTCACTTTGCAATCAAAGAGCCCTGATGCTCAGTGAAAACATAAGTATCAATACCGCAGAGCGTTTTGAGTGGCCACACAGTGAAGCTGCCATGATTGGCGAAAGCGGTTCCTGTTTAGGGCTCCGGGAGCAGATTGCGGTGCTGGTTGATGGGACTGTGGTTCCATGCTGTCTTGATTCTGAAGGGTCAATAAATCTTGGTAACATGTTCGCTACACCTATAGATTCCATACTTTCTTCAGAAAAAGTCAAAAATATTCGCAGTGCGTTTCAGAAAAAAAAGATCACCGAGAATCTTTGCAGACGCTGCTCGTATCGGACCAGGTTTTCATCACCCAAAGAATAACCGTCAACTCCGCACCGATTGAGAATACTGTATAAAAAGCAGACATTTGATTGGTGCAGCGATGTAAAGTACCTCTTCTCCGTTAGCCATGACTCATCCAGGACCTTTAGAACGATAATGATTTAAACTCATATCGTGTATCCTGATGAAACACTAATTAAGAGTCCGCTGGATCTGATGAAAGAGAGTGAGGGGAAAGGGAAGGTTGAGGTTGAGGGGGAAGGTAATTTATCCGCGTAAACGGGACGTTTTGGCGCGGTTTTTATATGAAAATTTGAATGTTTTAATTGAAAAGAACTGGGATGTATTGAGTTGAAGAGTTTTAGAGCAATGAATATATCAATTAACATAGAATTTTTACTTGAAATAGGGAGGCGAAATACAGAAAGGAGAAATTGTGATTAGATGTATATAAAAACAGGTAAATTGTCGTCTCAAGCACCATTCTGGTGTTTGCAGTGAAATATTAAAGTGAAATGTGGTGCAATTGTGCAGCACATTTCCGGAATTTGAGTAATGTACAGGTAGGTACATGTCCTTATTGTACTGGTGGGGTTTGGGTGCAGTACAATATGAGACATAGTACAGAAAGTAATTGCGATTTCAAATCCTGATTCATGCCTGGCATAGCTTGTATAAATTAGACCACTTGTTATGGGCCATCCCGAGCATACTACTTAAATGAAAAAAGTAGTATGTCCCCTTAATTTTTAGCTGATTTTTTCTGGAAACACAAATACATTGAATAGTCTTATTACTCATTTCGTTCACTTCGATGTGAACGATATTTTTTAAATCAAGTTGATTTAAAACCAATTATGGCATATATTTGAATTAAACGTTCACGGAGTTTTATGATATCAATTTATAACTATCTCGATTATAGAAAATTTCTTGCTGATGCCCTCAAGGAGCGCAAGGAAGAGAATTTTCACTTTTCCTATCGTTTTATTGCACAGCATCTTCATCTCTCATCTCCCGGCTTTTTCAATTGGGTGATTTCAGGTAAGCGCAAACTTCCTGAAATATTGATACCGAAGATTGCGATTCTTTTTAAGCTCAGCGAAAAAGAGTGCGCGTACCTTCACCTTCTGGTAAAATACACCCATTCAACCGATTCAACCGAGCGAAACAACCTTCTCGAACAACTCTCAATTTACATAAAAAAACAGACAAAGCTTCACCTTCAACCGGAACAGTACCAGCTATTTTCCCACTGGTACTATCTTGCGATCAGAGAACTACTGCGCGTTTTCCGCTTCAGCGATAATTACCGGGCCCTTGCCTGTGCATTACAGCCGAAAATCAAAACACAGGAAGCCCGGGATGCTATCGAAACATTGGAAAAAATCGGCCTCATTGCCCGGGATGAACAGGGTTTCTACCGCCCGGTAGAAACCCTGCTTACCACCGGGGAAAGTTGGGAATCGGAATTGATCACCAATCTTCAGGTCCAGCTTGCAGATCTTGGAAAAAAGGCGATTCTGTCGATACCTAAAAATGAGCGGGACATCTCGAATCTGACCATTACCATTTCTGAATCAACAATGAAACGTATTAAAAGTGAAATAACTTCCTTTCGTCAAAAAATTCTCACACTGTCAGAAAACGATACTTGCCTGGAAAGGGTATATCAATGCAATATTCAGTTTTTCCCAATAAGCCAGAAAGGGCAGGAGGACTAATGTATTCAAAAATCCGTTCAAAATACAGCTTGGTTTTCATAAGTGTATTGTTATTATTTCAATGTACCACGAACCAGACTGCCGGTATCGAGATTACTAATGGCGACTGCACCGGAAAAATTTATACCACCGATAATAAGGCTGCAGTCGGGGCTATCGTTCGGCTGATTTCCTCAGGGTACGATCCGACATCAGGATCCGGAGGGGTGATCGACTCCACCATGACTGCCAGTGACGGCAGCTTCCATTTCAAAATTGTCAAAACCGACTTTTATAACATTATTGCTGAAATGGGTGATGCTTCCTGTATACAGGATTCAATAGCTCTTCTGTCCGATGTTAAAAACCAGATAAATCCCGATACGCTCAGAGAATCCGGATGGTTAGCAGGTACTATCGAGGTCAAACCACAAAGCGATCCCACTAAGGCAATCGCACTCATTCCAGGAACCAACCGGTATGTCACCCCTTACGATTCCCTTGGCAATTTCCACCCGATTTCGCTACCAGCCGGGACTTACATAGTAAGAATATTCACCACCGAAAGCGGGTATATGCCCCTTGACACTACAATAACCATTCCATCAGGAGATACGGTATACCTTAATATGCGGCTTCCAACTACCTATGCGCCAGATATCAAAGCGTTCAACGCAACCTATGACAGTCTCACGATATCCACAACGCTTACGTGGCCGCCGGTCGACACTTCAATAATACAATCATACGCGCTACACCGGTATGTCAATCAAAGCGAAGATACCATTATTTTACTGGATAAAAAACTGACATCGTATACCGATGACTGTATCGACTTTTTTGAAAAAACAGTTCAATATCAGATAACCTCAGTAGGCTTGAATTACAAAGAGGGATACAAAACCCTTACCCCATCAATCTATATCTGCAGTAAACCTGGATCGGTTACCAGAACACCACTCGGTAATCTGACTGATAAGAGTGCGTTTCTCCATTCAGCTTCAGGTGTATGTTTTGATAACAACATGAACACCTATCTTTATACAAGTAAACTCATTGTCAAGATAGCAGCTGATGGTGCTACCCTGAAAAAACTGGATTCGACGAACTTCACAGGCGTCCGCAGCGTTTCCGTCGGTTCAGTATCAAATGATACCAGAGGGAATCTTTATGCGGAAATAGATAAGTACAGTGTGTCCACCGATGCAACTACACGCAGATCAGTCGTTAAACTGAACAGTGACCTCAACATCATCGACTCATTACCCATTATCGATTCACTGCTGTGTCCATCCTTGTATGAAGAATGGAATGCTCCATGTGTCATTGGAGAAAATGGTATAATGAATTTTACTGACTCACTTGACTGTGAAATGGAAAAGCGTTTCAACGACCCAAGACGAAGGTTGTTCAGCGCTATTTGCGTTGGCCCGGATGGAACAGTATATCAATATGGCCATTGCAATGAGGGGACGCCGGTGACAATAATACGCACCTACGATGCAAATTTTAATTACCTGCAAACGTATACAGTCAATAGCGAAATTTCAAATATCAAGTGTAACAACGACACAATCATCGCCACCAGCAGGAAATATCCTGAAGCCAATGTTAATGATCCTGAATCAGAACTGTTTATCATCACCTTGTACGACCGATCATTCACGCCCGTTACATCCTATGAATCTATTGATGCATTTGCCACGTACCCGCTTCTTTTTGAGAGCAGCCCTGGATTACCGGCTACCATGGTTATGCCTGTATCAGGAACCCTGTGTATAACGGATATCGGAGGCAACACGTATAGTATCTTTGCAGACAGTAGTATATCATCTGAAATCCTGATACTTTACGATAACAAAGGAACTGTTCTTGAGCGACTTACCTTTCCGGGAGATATAGTGTTTACTGTTCAGTCGTCAGGGGCTATCTATGGTTTTAGTTCATTTTTCGGCCCGGTTCTATACAAAGTGCCACTTGTACCAGTTACTAATTAATACTTGTGATGAATATTTACAATATGGAGTATACTATGAGTAAAACATACCGCTGTTTTGGAATTTCAGTCCTTTTTTGTTTACTGCTTGCAGCATGTAATTCAACTCCGCCAACTACCGTTATGGAACGTCCCGATGGAAATTGCATCGGAAGAGTATGTGATGGAAAAGGACGACCAGTTGTTGGAGCCTCGGTGCAGCTTGTTCCCGAGGGATATTTACCATCTATTAAAACGGTAGATACAAATGTAAAATCAACAATAAGTAATGCTCAAGGATATTTTGGGCTGTCCGTCAACAGCTCCGGCAAATACAACCTGTTTGCCTCAGGCGATAATTTATACGCACTACGTAAAGCATTACCGTTGAACAAGGATCGCCAGATGGAACTCCCTGAGGAAGTTCTGCGGGAACCGGGTGCTCTTTCCGGTGCAGTAGAGATGGAAGCAATGGAAGGTCACTGTTCTGCCGTTGTACTTCTAAAGGGAACCAACATCTACATTTCGCCCGATACTGCAACAGGCGAGTTCAGTCTTTCTAATCTGGCCGCAGGAGAATATGATCTCCGTGTGGTAGCGCCTGGATATTCAGTGATTGACACTACTGTGACCGTCGTGTCAGGAGTAACAACGAATTCTCCAGCGTTTTTCCTTGTTCGTAAAAAACTTCCAAAAATTGACCAGTTTACTGCCACCTACGATCCATTGATGATGGAGGTGTCACTCACCTGGACGACCTCCGACACCGACCAGATCGATTCATTTCATCTCTACTGCAACAGGGAACAGAATATTTTGCCTATTCTTGCATTTGATAAGAATACGACCTCTGCAAAAATTGACATGCTATCATCACCTGTCAAACTCTATGCCTACCAGATTGCCCCGGTCGGAAGCGACGGGTGGGAAAGCCCCTCAGTGTCAGCACAACCTTTTACCAATTCGAGTGCTGTTGTTTCTCAAATGTTAATCAGACCGGCCGAAATGAATTCTGCAAAAGCCATGGGAAGTGAGCGGTTTCATTCAACTAAGTTTGGAAACTATTATTTCAAACAAGATGATTTAGCTAAGGAATATCAGATCTTTAAGATGACCTCCGACTTAGTGATCGAAAAAAGTGTCAGCTATCATGGCGAAATTACATCTGCCAACAGCAATATTGCCTCTGACGCACAAGGCAACATTTACTTTGTAACCGAACCGTCTGATACATCATCAAGTAATTTACATCTTATAAAGTGCGATCCACAATTGAATTTACTTGACACTTTTGAGTTCCCCCACGGCTGGGGTCCGCACAGCTATTCCATGGCAATTTCTGAAAACGGTACGATTCTTTTGTACAATAACAATGGTTATATTCAATGGAAACCAGCAGCCGACGATACTACCGTCGCCACGGTACTTGCATCCGATTTTTCCATAATCTCCAAAATGGTGTATCACGATTGCCGGCAAATTCTTCAATCGGTAATCACCGGAGACTCGGTTACCGTGGTGATAGGAAACAACATCTGGGGAAAAAACCGGATCATCTATTTTGATTCTGCCTTTACTGCCATCGGAACCGGAAACCCCCTTGAAGAGATGGTTGTACCGGACCTTTCAGGCCATGTTTCTGAAAATGTTCTGTATATATGTGCTTCAAATCTCTTTCTTACCGGATATAATTCAATGCTTAACAAATCAACAATTTTGTACTTCTTCAACAGTGACAATAAAATCGTAGCCCGCTGTAACAGTGGCGGGAATTCTATGATTACTGGTCAATCGATCTATAGGATGGGTATTTTCAGTGATAATAACGGACATCTTTACGATCTGGGGAATCGTTACAGATATTCAATTGATCAAATTATAAGCACAATCGAACATTAAAGCACTTATAGGGAATAACAATAGTAATCTCCGAAATCCGTTCGCACTAAGCTCCAAGTCGAAGGGTTTCTACGAGTGGTTTTTCGGAAAAGAATTGTGTTATTCACTATAACTCGTTACCTTCTGAACGATTGCCAGGGTCAGAATCGGGATTGCTATTTTCTTTTTCAATTTCGTAAAAAGGATATAAAGATATGATAAACGATTCCGACACAAAATTATGTGATAATTACCTGTATTTATTGTATCCACATCATTCATTGGAGGAAGTATGTTAAAGACAGTCGCCATTACATTCATGATTGTTACACTTCTCTTTTCGCTTAACAATGCTGCAATAGTGCATGTTCCTGATGATGCAGCTACCATCGGTGGAGCCATCCAAGTTGCAGTTGATGGAGACACGATTCTGATCGCTCCGGGAACCTACCTGGGCAACATGGGTATTACAAGTAAACCAGTAACGATTGCGAGCCATTTTCTTCTTTCAGGTGATTCTTCTGATATAAAAACAACTCGTATCAATGATTCAAGACTCGCCTGCATCACTTTGAGCAGATCCGTTAAGATTACAGGTATTACTTTTAGCAATTGTGAGATATCTTCCGGTGGAACCGGACTTGCATCTGATTCCCTGTTCATTACCCGGAACATTTTCAACAGTAGTCGAGTCTCCCTGCAGGGTACCGGCGATGTCAGTATAAATGCACTGATTTCGAAAAATATATTTAAGGCTGTAAAGCCACATGATTGCGGCATATATTGCGGCGGTACCGGAAATCTGAAAGTCGACTTAGTATTAAAAAACAATATCTTTGACGAGGCTGTAATCGATCTTGGTGGTACCGGCGAAGCGAACATAAAAGCAACAATTACCGGGAATACTTTTTCAGCACCGAACAGTCTTGTAACAGCCATTTCCTGTGGTGGTACGGGTGAATGCACTGTCAAAGCGGCCATAGATTCAAACAGGTTTTACGGAACCAATTTTGCCATCAGTGGAACCGGTATCTTTCTGGTCAACGCCAACCTGACAAGGAATGTTTTTTATGGAATCGCAGGAAGTGCAATAGACCTTAACCGGATTTCATGTGCCAATTACACCTGCAACCTTGTTAACAATACTATTGTGGGTAACACTATTGGTGTCAATTACGACAATGTTGGTGGTCTCATAATTCTTAATTGTATTATCTGGTGTAATGACACCGATCTGGTTAATGTTAATAAAGAACAGATCAGTTACTCACTCTGGAATTCCGGATTGAGCCCGATTTCTGCACCAAACATCACCGGTAATCCGATGCTTGCGGATACGGCAAATCATGATTTTTCCCTTCTTGAGGGATCGCCCTGTATCGCTAGTGGTACAATTTCGCCATTTTCAGATTTCCGTAATTTTTCTGTGCCACAGGACATCGGAGCGATTCCCTATCAGTATAGGGAACCGCCTACTGCGATTGCATTTAATAAAACATCATTTTTAGAATCGTCACAGGAGACACCATTCATTCAGGGGGCACTGTTGCACACCGGACGTCTGCATGGAAAGCACAGTCAGATCATGGTGTATACTATTAACGGAAAGCTTGTAGAAAAAATTGGTTTGAACCCCCTGGCGTCCGCAGTAGACATGAGAGGTTTTTCCCTGAGTGCGGGATCGTATATTATCCGAGTGATGCAGGGACACAATGCGACGACATTGCACTATCTGCAACGATAAATAATATAAACGTGGTATCATGATCGCTCTTCGATGAGATACAAGCTCTTTTGAATGTGTATTCAGAAGAGCTTGGCAGCCAGAAAATCAAGTGGCTCATAAATCTCAAAATTATGGGGATTACCTGCAACAGTTTCCTGATCGATCTTCTTTTCGTTGAGCAAGAGCTCAAATATCTTGTCCTGCCAGATCTCAATCGCACGATGTTTCCAGGTTTCGGGAATGTGAACGAAGTGTCCGGATTCTGTAAATACTCCTTCGCAGACAACAGCATGCACGTGACTATGCCAATGAATAAGATCTCCAAAAGTCTGAATGGCTCCAATCATGGTTCGACTTCGCTCACCACAAGTTGCTGGAATTCCGCAAGTACCGTCAACTTCAAGTGCATACAAATCACGCACTGTTTCCCATGCAGCACGACATAGTTTTCCCAACAAACTACGATCGAAACGGAAGAAAATCCGCAATCGTTTGGGAATCGTAAACACCCATTGGCGATGTGGTACAGGTGCAAACACTTCGCTATTTAACCGGTGTGCAAGAAGTAATGCCCGTTTCTGATCGCATGAGGGACAACATGCTCGCTGGCGGCATGAAAAAGCGACAAAAAATTCCGTGTGACAATCCGGGCAGCGAACACGGGCGAATCCTTCTTTCAGATCATCGCACTTCAAGAATTTATCGATTGATGTACGAATAATCGGCCGCCAGAACCTATACTCCACCTGAAATTTTTCAGGATATACCTGTTCAAACTCATCAAAATGGTCGCGGACAACTAAGAACGGTGAAGCTTCGTAGTTACGAGGGCGATAGAACGTTCCTGGTGGTTTACACTCTCTGGCGACTTTCGGTTTCCTGAACAGGACAATCGGCTGTCGCAAACGGTTTTTCTTCCTGAAAATGTGTGCTGCTGCGGACATCTGCGATCCTTACGGGTGAAGTTACAAGGGTAAGGACAAAAACAAGATGTGTGCCGAAACCGGGTGAAATCGCATAACTCAAATAAAAACAAAATCATTAAGCCTGAAATGCATAGATGAAATCATGCTAAGGTGAATCGCAATTATGCGATTAATGGAGGGGCGTAGTCGCAATAACGCGACTGGTCAGATAAAAACAAAAACGCTGTAGCACTATGAAACTTTCAGTACAATAAGAACAATTGTTCAGGCTCTTGTAAGGAACGGCTAACGCGATTTAATATAATTTTTTGCAAGGGCTGCACATTTTGACATTGTACTGGCGGGGTTTGGGTGCAGTACAATAGGGGCCTGGTACAAATGAGCTATTTTATCCTGTGAAATAGTAATCGATACCAGAGCAAACTCTGCACTATTAAGGCGGTATATTAAAAGAAATGCTCGTTTCTGATCGCAGAAAGGGTAACATGCTTCTGACAACACGAAAGCGCGACAAGAAACTCTTCATGAAAAACAGAGCTTAAAGGCCTTTACTATTAAATAGCCCACAACGGTAGGAATACCCACATTCCAAAAGGTCTCTAAGATGGTCACACTATGGACATCTGTAACTCCCCTATACTTAAAAAAATGGCATCTTTCCAAAATAACAACACGATTAAAAGGTGCATCATTAAAATATCATGGCAAAACTGGTTACAGAAGTTTGATAAGAACCATCTGGTTTTTTTTAAATCAGGATCGTCTTCTCCAATTTCTATGTTTAACCAAAACTTATAGGTTTAACGCCTCAAATCTTTGCTTGCCAAACAAATCGCATCCCGATCTGAAATAACCTTCAGCATCACCTAACCATAGAAGGTTTTTTTGCTACAAAATAATATCTTATTAATCAGATAACTCTAAAACACGATCATGGACTGTGGGGATACATGAAACTACTGCATCAATTTATAATGCTTTTACTACTTTCACACTCTATTTTTGGAGAGTATTCTATTCATGTTCTCAGTCCCTGGAGAGATGATACTATTGCTTCTCGAAGAGATTCTCTTTATATGCAGGGCAATGGAGAAGTCGGTTATTACCCAGGAACAAAAATGATTTCTGAAGGGGGGGGCTGGTTTTATTATACTTACGAAACCATTTCAAAAACCAGCAGGGCCGATTTTAAAATTACCTGCATTGGTCCCCAGAGTTGGGATGTCATTACTTATCCCCATACGTTTCCAATAGATACCATTTTCTCATTATTCCCGCCATCGATAGAAGATCTGTGGATAGTAATGGACCCAGATACAACAAAGCCCCCGGTAATTGATACTATTCCCCCGCATGCCAAAGTGATCAATATCCTTAATCCGTGGCCGGAAAATTCGCCTAAAATTGTCATGAACAGTGGCAGTTCTCTACAAATGCGTGTCAGAGAAGATCTGTGCGGATGGTATCGTTATTATTACGCAGGGCCGTTGGATAGTCTCTATAACATATTTTTCACTGATTATTATGAAAAAAACAAGTACACATCTGCTGGTTTAACAAATGGCCCTGGAATTAATTTGCAGACAATACTAAGTACCAAAGATACGGTTTATATCCTCCCAAAACCTTTTCCTGTCGGTTCACCATCTCTGACAAATGCATTCCCGGGCAGGCTTGGAGATTGCAATACAAGACAAGTATCAGGGATCTTTCGTGACTGGTCATTTGATAGTAAAAGTTTTTTCAATCAACCAATGGGTGCATCAAGTGGCGGGAAGGGGATGGTGCTGAAAACATTGACCGCGCCAGACTATAAACCCAAGATAGATCCAGCTTCAACAGTATCGAATATACCACCACTAGAAACCTGGTATGTTACCAAAACATTTGCAGATGGTACAAACAATGACACCTGCATCAACATGACGATGATTAAGGGCTATGATGGGCGTTGGACTTTTGATTCTGACAAAATGGGTGGCTTTTTCCCTCTTGATAATTTTAATGATTCCAATAATTTCAAATATAAGGATGACATCGGGAAGATGCGCAATTTTCATTTCACGATGGAAATGCACATGCAATTTATTTATCATGAGGGATTAGGATTGGAGTTTGATTTTAAAGGTGATGACGACGTGTTCATCTACGTCAATAACCGGCTTGCTATCGATCTGGGTGGACTGAATTGGAACGCAAAAGACACATTGTTTCTTGATAAGAAAAAAGATGAACTTCAAATTGTAGATGGTCAGACATACAATATGGATATTTTCTATGCAGAGCGTAATCCTACCGGTTCAAATTTATTTATAAAAACGTCGATGGATCTTCGTAACAGCAGTGAACTTTACTACAAAGAAAAATCGATCGGCACCGGAATCACTCAATACGAAATATGGCAGCAGAAGAAGACCCAGGAGAATGATTGCGGTTTAACAAGACTTACCGATGGCGAAGAACTGGCGAGCGTTGACTTTTATATTAGCGGGCCACAATTTGATGATACGGTAAAGTTATCATCAGGCCTCCATTTTGGAGGAATAATGGTTGATCCTGCCAACAGCCGTGTAACTCTTGATAGCGCCAAATTAAGCGGCCTTAAAGCTGGTGACTATCAGATCCTTTTTGTGAGCACTATCGACAAAAATAGAAGCGGATATCTGCTTTTCACTATTCAGCCAATACCCGATCATCTTGATGTCATGCCTGATTCACTGTCGCCCGATTTGAATCACGACGTAAAAATTGATTCACTTGTTTTAGGTGAAGAACAGGATTCACTTCTGCTTTTCGCCGTGATACGAGATATCGATAACGTCTATCTGGAAGCCGGCAGAAATTGTACCTGGAAGAGCAGCAATGAAAAATCGCTCACCATCACACCTTCTACCAATGATAAGGCTCATGCCATGATAAAAAAAGTGGATGAAGGTTCGGCCTGGATTATAGTAAGTCAAAATGGTCTCAAACCAGACTCTGTTCTGGTACACGCAGAAGCAAAAGCTAATTGGCCATTTATTTCTTCTGCAGTTATGTCTGACAGCCATGGCGACCTTGTACCTGACTTGATTCACATTACGCTTACTGATACCTTCAAATCAGACCAGAAATTAACCTCTGTCGAGATTACCTATCGAGACAAACAATACAGTATACCTTCTGTTAGTTGTCAAATTATCGGCACAACACTAACGGTACCATTTACAAGCACGACTGGAATTGATGCTAAACCTGTCGGCACGGTGAAAATAAAAATGGATATCAAGAACAAGGAAAAAAGCAGCACCAGACCATTTACTGATGGTGTTGGTCCGTCACTGATTTACGCTGAAATACTTGAAAAAGAAGATAATGAGCCGGACTTGTTATTCCTGTATTTTTCAGAAGCTATCAAACAATCATCTCTTATTGGTGATCAGCTTTTATTGCTGAAAGATGGATCATCCGATACCGTGCATTTAAAAATTTCACGAACTAACAAAATGATCAATGATTCATCATTTTCAGTATCACTTGCTGTTTCAAACAGCACGATTCAACCGGGAGATAAACTAAGACTGGTTCCCGCTGTTATGAGTGGCACCATTTCAGATGCAGGTGATAACAAACCACATCTACTCAACAAGCCTGTTATTATAGCTCTAAAAAAAGGTGCAGCATCGATACTGAAAGCATGGTATAAAGACGGCAATGCTAATGGAACAATCGACTCTTTAATGATTCACTATAAAAGACACGTTGAAATAAGTGAATTTGATTCGATCTCCATTCAGTGGAACCTAACCTTGCACAAGGTTTCACCTGATAATTTCAGGGCCGCCGGTGATTCTCTGATAGCAATTTCTCTTAAAGGGGCTGTCATATCTTCAGATGAAATTATCACAGGTGGATCGATGTTTTTATCTCAAAAATTCAAGAGTACATCAACTCTCCGTACTGCAACAGTAATTGACAGCGCAGCCCCCGTCATAAGCAGTGCCCGATTGTTACTTGGCGGATATGATGACAATTGGAACAAATTTGCTGATACACTATCACTGGTGTTCTCAGAAATTATTCATTCAACCGATGTCGCACCATGCTCACTTTCAAACAGCAGCAACTCTTCCAGATATCGATTCATTACGTCTTCAAAAGATGTTACCGGTAAAAACTGCAGGTTTATTATTGACAATTACGAGCCTTCTAATTCTCACCCCGAGAGAGCAGATTCGATCTGGATAAATGTGAACGCGGAGGTCTCTGATGAAGGCGGGGTTTCTCAGAAAAGCCTCTTGAATCGTCGCGTTTTACTCGACATAGTACAACCACCTGCTATCTGGATATTTAAAGTCGGTCCCAATCCCGTAACTATACCAAATGAGGAGGTAATTTTATGGGTAGCGTCAAAGAAGAATATTGATCTAAGACCATTCAATGCAACAGTTAACATTTATGATGCTTTGGGAAACACTGTTTCTCGTTCAACAATGACTAACAACGGTAAATCATTAATGTATACCTGGAATGGTCGAAATTCTAAAGGAAGACTTGTTGGAGAAGGAACATATCTCGCTTATGTAAGTATTTATGAAAATGGAGCAGTTATCTGGAATAATACAAAGGCGTTGGGAATTAAGAGAAGCAAAAAATAGCTGATAGCGATTTTGGTCTTCTACAAGTCATACAATATCTGACTGTTCTCTCCCCAATAATAATTATTATTGATGGTTGTGTCTTTTTAATCACAGAATTAAATTCATCTGCAGTGGTGATTTTAACATCAACGACATCAGGATCTGACTCTTTTACCTGGTTTTTTATTCCGTTAATTATTTCCCTGTTCCCACGATAAGTATCATAAGAAATGAGTCACTCGTAGACCTTGACATTCGGATGACGATGCGCAAAGACGGTTCTCGCAAGAGTTACACTTGTTGAAGAGTTAGAATTTGCGGGGTGGGATTGAAGGGTTCTTTTGATTTGCTTTACGGGCTCACTTTTCGTGTATTTAGTGTGTTTCGTGGTTAATTAAAGTGCCCAAAGATCTGCCAAATATGGTACAAAGCCCAGCTATGCGCCAATCTAATGACGTATAGCCGCTGTTTTGGGGTCGTTTTATGACGAAAAAGCTACTTGATGAATGCATCTTTCTGCATAGCAGAAAATGTCGCTGAAATTGATTTCAGATACGCATCAAACTGGTTCTTGACATCATCAGTGTAATCGGATGCTCTGTTTCCAACTCCGATGATACCGACTATTTTCGTCCCGTCCATAACGACACCATTCATGTGTCGTATGATGGCCACATGTCCTTCAGGATAGCCGTGCTTTGACGGGCGCATTTCTGTTGCGTAGTCATTGGTAACTATGACCTTCTTTTCACGCATTGCATCACCCCAGAGACCCATTTTTGAAATATTGTAGTCGATGGTTTTTTCGGCAATATTACACCCTGACATGGCACGGCTAGACCAGGAGAGCATAAGAACATCTTTTTGATTATCAGCAACAGCCGCCACGTATGCGATTTGTGAACCCGTCGTTGCGATTACTTTCCCCATAATGCGGGATGCTTCTGAAGTCGTTTCTGCTTTCATTACTAGCTCCTTCTGTTTGTTTTTTAGGAACACCTTCACACTTTTTGCCCTCCATCGCCGGGCAATTATGATAATTGATACAATCACTGCAATTTAAGGTTTTCATTGACTTATGAGCTCCTGGAGGTCTGTAGAGAGCTTCGATAACTCCTCGGCGCTATTTTTAATTCCCATTGTGTCCGTTGCAACACCATCTACTGCCATGTTAACTACAGAAATGCTGGCTGTAACCTCAGAAAGCCCCTTTGCTGATTCGGTAACATTTTTTGAAACTTCCTGCGCACCTGCGCTTACACCGCTGACATTTTTCGCTATCTCATTTACTGTTGCGCTCTGTTCTTCAACTGCACTTACGATCGTTTGTGATATCAAATTGACTTCTTCTATCACTTTTGAAACAGATTCAATAGCCTTGATCGCCGATTCAGTATTGCCTTGCATTTCTTCAACCTGTTTCTGAATCTCCTGTGTCGCCTGTGCTGTTTGCTTCGCAAGCACCTTGACTTCCCCTGCAACCACAGCAAACCCTTTTCCGGCATCACCAGCAGAAGCAGCTTCAATGGTTGCATTAAGAGCAAGAAGGTTGGTTTGGTCTGCGATGTCATTGATGACCTCAACCACCTTTCCGATTGATTGCGCAGCAGCTCCTAGTTTACCCATAACATCCATGCTGTTCTTTGCATGAGTATTTGCCTCCGACGCAATCTGGAGTTCTTTCTGACAGTTGCGGGAAACCTCAGTAAGTGATGAGCTCATCTCCTCAATCGCGGTGGCTACGCTGTTTGCAGAAGCAGACATCTCCTCTGCCGCCGATGAAATAGAGTTGATATTGGTGGTAGCCTGTTCCATAGAAGAAGCTACAGTTGAAGTTTGTGCACCCATTTCCTCAAAAGTAGCAGCAATCTGAGTAGATGCTGCGAGTAGTTTAGCCGATTGCTTCGAAACCGTTTTTGTGGTTTTTTCAAGTCGACTTGTTGTTTCAATATTAGTCACCACCTCGACATGACCGATACGCTTTTTCATGTCATCAAGGATCCAGTTGGTGTCTACCTGCATGTAGATGCTCATACCGCCTGGGATGACCTGATTGTAAAAGGTGCGCGACTTACCTCTTCTGAGGCAATCAATACCACAATTCTCGGTACCACAAATATCAGCTTTCCAGGCCGAGCACCTCTTCCCAATTACACTCCGCTTGTTAAGATTGTTCTGTGACAGCAGTTTCTCGGTGACACTGTTAATGAACCTCCACCGCATTTTCAAATCTGTAGTAGTAATTGGTTGTTCGAGAGCGTCAAGCGAACCCTCCAGATAGAAGATCTGGTATCGAAGCCGGAATATGATGAAAAGCATGACCGCACTTATAAATAAAAGCGCCAGTACAAGCCATTTAAGCCTTGCTGACTGTAAATCAAAAGGCAATGAACCAATCGAATAACTGTAAATGCCCATCAGTACTAAAATGCCTGCCATTATCCAAACCTTTACGACCAATGGAATGCGTACCATACGTGCTCCTTATTTTTAGCTGATTATATTATTATTCTGGATAACTGTACAGTATTTTGTTTTCCCGTATGGATTTTTGCAATCTGCCAGGTATCTCATACGTTTTATTCATTATTTTTTTTGAAAAACCAAGGAAAATGAGTGCATTAGGAATTTTAAAGGTTGATGCCGGTGTAAATCTCTTGAGCGTACGCTCATAGTAAACAGCGGTAAATGTCTGATTCAGCGAATCAAACAGTAAAAATGAGCCTTCAACAGTGTATTATCGCTAAGTTCTGGTTTTTCGATTACTTTTTAGGAATTAGTCGAATGTCTCCAGGTGCGCATACCTGCAACGGTCTCCTGGTCGATCTTCTTTTCGTTGAGAAGCAACTCAAAAATCTTATCCTGCCAAATCTCAACCGCACTATGTTTCCAGGTTTCAGGGATATGCACGAAATGGCCGGATTCTGTAAAAACACCTTCACAGACTACAGCATGCATATGACTATGCCAATGAACAAGATCTCCAAAAGTATGTATCCTTATTTGGGTATTCACTTTATTGATGTGACAATACGCAGCAATTAGCATTTCGCCTCACCCCACATTCGTCCCGCTTTCTTAGCGGGATCAGTGCAACGCCTCGATCCCCCTCTCCATAGGAAATGGAGAGGGGGGAAGAAGAAAAAAATGCAGCTGCTCCCTTTCTCCACGAGTGGAGAGAGAGCTGGGGTGGTCACTGAGCTCCGTCGAATGTGAGAGAGGCGATTTGCGAATCTTGCGAAACTGGAGTTTTGGTCAATAATGCGACTGATATCAACCAAGTGCATACCCGTATAACTTTATACGCTCAACGAACGGCATTTAATTCTAACGTTGTAGAAGATGTAAGTTGCAGCAAGTATTTACATAAAACATCTGTACCCGACAGATGACAAACTGTACTGCAACCCGGAAAATTACAAAGTATCATGTGAAAAAAACACGATTCCAAACCACACATAAACATTTTTATATATACTTCTATTTAAAAGTATTTGCGAAAGTTTGGCATAGGATGTTGGTACCAGCCTGAAGTTTTGCGATGAAAAACCCTGAAGAGCTGATTTGTTTTGGAATTAAACAGGAGTGGTCACCGGATGAAAGATAACCATACTTTACAGTGATAATACATGCTCCTTTGATATCATAAACGGATAATGATACATTTGCCGGTTGTGCAAGTTTAAATATAAGTTTGCTGTTATCACTATTGAAAAGTAATGAAGATCTTAATGATTTTGGACTCGTTTCACTTCTGTTTCCGGTGGAGTTTGCTAATGCGTTACGGACACATCTGACATAATTATAAACATACCTGACATCACCCTGCGGTCCCAAAAATTGTGGATATTGTGCAGAATCACCTGATTTTGGGTCGCTTCTTTGTGCACCAGCACCATGCACATCCATTAAAACTCCGTTCATTTTACCCTGAGCTCTTCCAAATGCAATGTATATTGCAGATGTATAGGGATTGTTTCCGTCAAGATGCGATGTGCTGGTCCAGAAATATGGGTAATTTGTTTTTCCGTTGGGATCGAGTATTTCGCTTGTTTTAAAATAAGCGGTATCGATTGCAGGTGAATTGGTCAGGTCGGGGCATTTTGTATAATCGATAATGCTTTGAAGCTCTTTTGCATCTGGTAAGCGCCAATCGGAATAATTTGCAAGCTGGAGGTTCTCTGCATAGGAAAGTGCACTCTTCCAGTCCCTTACTTTTCCATCATCAGCTTTCTGCCACATTAAACCGGTCGCCGAATCGGTAATGGTTCCATCACCATTATCAAAAAACCGGTTTTTACCATATGCCGCGTTTCCACGTACCATTCGAAAATACATTGTTGAAGGAGTTGTACTGCCGGGTCGGTACTTGGGGTACCCCTTAATTCGTCCATCGATAAAGTTAACTCCAAAAACGGTTGTATCCCTCTGCATTGTTAACCCTTTATACTGTGTTGACGACCAAGTCTGAGCATCGATTTCACGTTCACCGATAGCGGTATTCCCAAGAGGCTGTTTGAAATATGCAGTATCAATATATTTAATAACGGAGTTCGTACCTCCTGATTGTCCCCTAAAAAGAATCAATGAATACAACTCCTTTATTGAGGGAATACGCCAGTCATTAAAACCACCGAAAGAAATACTATTGAGGCTGTCGACTTTCTTCATTGCGCCTGTACATGAGATTTTACTCCCCATATCCTGCTGCCAGTACAAACCAGTTACATTATCTTTTATTACCCCGTTACCAATATTCGTGTAGGATGGATTGTTCCGCTGGTTGTAATAGGTAGCATCTTGTCCATAATAGAGTTCACCTTCCGATGGAGGTGATTGAAGAATTGTGGAATCGCTGTAGAATGCACTTGTTCTGGTTCCAACTACAGGATAGGTAACTGCAGAACCCTGTATCTGTAATGCGCCAGCAGCGAAAATGGTTATCCCCTGGATAATGTAACGGTTAAAAATGAGTTTGCACATAGCTGATACTCCTTTAAAAATGATAAATAGCACTATTGAGTAAGCCGAATTATAAAAATCGCATATAATAAGCTACCTGACATATGCATTCAGATGTATACTTGTAATTGTGATCAATTCGCGTATCTGACACAGCGCACATAATTGTAAACCACTCTCAAATCACCCTGCGGACCGAAATATTGTGGATAATCATTTATATTTCCACTTTTAGGATCACTGCGCTGTGCACCAGCTCCATGGACATCTATTATGTGTGCAAACATTTTTCCAAGTGCTTCTCCAAAACATATGTTAACAGCGTTGCGTTCAGGAACTCTTCCGTCCAGATGAGTTGTTCCCGTGTGAAAACAGGGATAATTAGTTCTGTTGCGGGGATCTTTGATCGATGAAATTTCAAAAATAGGGTGAATTGCAGCAGATTGAGTTGATTGTGGTGATCTTGTATAGTCAACAATACTTTGCAGCTCCTTTGCACTTGGTAACCTCCAGTCATTATAACCTGCAACGGTCAGTGTTTCAGCATAGTGCAATGCATCCTCCCAATCCATACCTTTTTTACTGTCCTCTTTTTGCCACATCAGCCCTGTAGCCAGATCTGTTATTGTACCATTTTTATTATCTACAAAGTTATTAATACCATATTGTGGATTGCCGCGTACCAGTCTGAAATACATTTTGTGTGGTTCATTTGTCCTGGGGCTGTATTTGGGGTAACCTTTGATACGGCCATCAATAAAATTAACTCCGAATATGGTTTCAATATTGTTTAATGTTTTACCGGTATAAACAGTCGCGGACCATGTTTGTGCATCAATTTCACGTTCACCTTTTCTGGTATCTCCCAGGGGCTGGTTGAAAAATGTTGTATCTATAAATAAGGTAATGGAATGGATTCCAAATGCCTTACCATTAAAATTGATCAATGAGTATAGTTCCTTGATTGTTGGAACTCTCCAGTCTGTGAAGCCACCAAGGTTTGACATTTTTGCTTTTTTTTGCGCCTGTTCCAGCGTCATTTTTTCACCCATATCTTTCTCCCACATTAAACCGGTAACATTATCGGAAACTGTTCCATCACCGTTATCTGTATATGATGCAGGGTTTACTACAAAGTCAGCATCCTGCCCATAGAATGGCTCGCCTTTTACAGGATGAGTGATTTCTGCCTTATCCGAATAAAATGTGACTAATCCGGTATGTACAACAGGATAGGAAAGTGGTTTCAAAGAATCTGGACTGGTTCGGGATAAAACTGTGCTGCTGAGTACTAGTACAATTGCAGCAAATTCACACAGAACATTCCAGCTATGAATTTTTGCTTCGGTTGCAAGATGTTCATATGAGGAGGTTACTCTTTGTAATAATTGTTTTCTCATAAATCACTCCAATACTGTGTAATAGTTACAATATGTTATGCTTTTTTTTGCAGAACAGCTGTTCTCTTATTAGTTATTATGACGTCGGATTAATCTGCACCTTGCGCTTTTTTTTAAAAAAAAGAAGAATTCAGGAACTGATAAACGGATAACTAAAGGGGTGAATTACTTATTTTATTGTAAGGGATAGGTACTTCAGGTATTATTTTTCCAAAAATCTGTTCATTAAAAAGTGGCATATTTAAATGTGGATAGACATTTTAAAGTACATATTATACCTTAAAAGGTCAGGTGCCAGAAAAAGATTCCAGGTGAATAAAGAAATGATTGCTGAAAACAGATGATTGAACAACTGAAAGCAGGTGATAGAAATGCATTCAGACAATGTGTCGAAAATTACCAGGACATGGTACTTAATCTTTGTTACCATTTCGTACGCGATAAAAATGATGCACAGGAACTTGCTCAGGATGTTTTTGTCGAACTATACCGATCTGTCGCCGGTTACCGTGAAGAAGCATCTCTTTCTACCTGGCTCTACCGTATTGGGGTTAATAAGTCGCTTGATCTGCTTAGAAAAAAAAAGAGAAAAAAACGCTTTGCTAATCTGATCAGTTTTTTTCTTCCAGATGACACCGAGCGCGAGTTTCCTGATAATCGCTATTGTGCAGATACACTTCTGGAACAGAAAGAACGTCAGAATATTTTAAGGGAAGCTATACATTCTCTTCCAGAAAACCAGAGAACTGCATTTATTTTAAGCAAATATGATTCATTATCAAATGAGGCGATAGCAGAAATCCTTTCCACCACAATCTCCTCAGTGGAGTCTCTGCTGCATCGTGCAAAAATGAATCTCCGGAAACGACTTGAACATGATTTTAAAAATTTTGATTAGTGCGCAGGAAATCGAAATATTTAACGTCGAAAATTATAAGGAGTATTAAAAGTGAATAAAACATCAAGAAAAAAGGAAATTGAAATGACTCTTGCGGCATTTGATGCAGAGGAGCCATTAAAGGCCAGTCCTTTTTTTTATTCCGGAGTTGAATCCCGTTTAAAAGACTGGGAGCTGGGGCGGCACAATGTAAGTCCGATCCTTCTGGTTCAGGGGATTGCACTGATACTGCTTGTTGTAATTAATTTTTTGACTTTTTTTCGGAATATAGAAAATAATGATTCCAAAACTAAAACTCTTACCGCTGTGCAGCGGGAGTTTTTTACTTATTCGATAGTTGATTATCAATAAAAGGAATCATACCGACAAGAAACCTGGGAGTTTAATCGTATGGCGTCAGTTAAAAATGTTAGATTAATGCCGCTGTTTTGTGGTTTTTTAATAATTTTTAATATCATTTTTATTGCAATGATCTGGAATAATTCATCCAGATCCACACATCCGCAACCAGATGAGCCGATGCATGAAATGCTTTATAAATTCAGGGATATGCTTTCATTATCACAACAACAGTTTGATTCACTCATATATTTTCATCATCAGTTTGTCCAGGAAAGAAACAAATACAATTTGTCAATTTTAAAGTTGCGGGGAGAACTTACCAATCTGGCATTTTCAGAGCAACCGGATTCAACTGGAATGAACCTGGTCATCTCAAAAATTTCAGAAACACACATGGTGCAGGATTCACTGTTGTGCGTTTTTTTCTCAAAGGTTCGGTTTGTTATGACTCCTGAACAGTGCCGGAAATTCGAACATATGCTTCATGAAGCGGCCAGAATGCCTCTTCCCGATATGCAGCATGATCTTCTAAAATAGAATTATACTACTGGAAGGAAGATTGTTTGCTCTACATTCATCCACACCTGATTTCAGACATAATGAAAAAAGTCATCCTGAGCAGAAATCATTCAAATTTTAAATTGCGACAAACCCATTTTCAGTTGTTCAGATAGTTTTGAAAGTTCAATAGCATTATCATTAAATAACCAGTTTCCCACCTCCTCTGATCTCAGATGGTAAGATGAAAGCCAACGGCGAACCCACCGAAAAAATTCAGCAATACACCGGCTTGTCCTTTGAAGGAATTGGAATATTGTAGACGGTCAACTACGCCCGGGGTCAGTCCCCATCGGAATTGAAATATTTAAAGACCAACTTTGATTAATGGCATTGAAGCGGTTCCCATCCTTGCGGCGCGTACAAATACGGTACCGGCAAGCAATTAAATTGCTTGCAAATCTTGGGTGATTTTCTCAATCAGTTCTTTAGGACGCTTGGGTATATATGCCATTCCTGGAAATCCCGCATAGGTGAACGCCTGGCGCATTCTGGAAACCAATGTGGCATTACCAAAGATAGAATGAGCGCCTGACTTCCCTGTTGCAAACAAAATAAAATCTGCATCACTATTTGGCAATACTGCACAGGTACTACTGGCACCCTCCTCGCCCCACAGTGAGAAACCATGCGGAGCGAAAACAAATAGATTCCCACCTTTCTCATTTACTTCAAGGGACACTTCATCCAACGGAAATAATACCAGAGGCTGAGTTTCCCAGAATCCGGGAGTCTTGTAACTTTCGAAACGGGGATGGAGAACATGACTTGGATTCCAGTCAGGATGATAGCCTCGCAGATCAAAACTACCAATGACTCGATAGGCAGCCATGAGCGACAGTGGTAACACCCCGACTTCTTTTTCAATTTGTTTCAATCGCTCGTCCGCATCATCAACGGGATTGCCGAGAGGACACTTCGAAGCAAAAACATATCCGGCATCCTGCAGTCGTTCCACCAGCAAAATGAGATTGGCCCGTGCACACTCCATGGTCCGTCTGACAATTTCCTCGGCAAACGGAAGAATGGCCTGATCCCTCACCTGATTTTCAAGCTTGAGTAGAAGGTTCCAAGCATTCTTGCCTTTACCGGTTTCAAATTGTTCAATAAGTTTTTTTCCGTTGGGCAGCTTTGAGGGCGCTTTCAATAATTCGACCACCCCTTCCCGGCTTGGCAACCGACCGTTTATCAGTTTGGGCAGCAGCACCTGACATCGCCACTGACAGCTGTCTTTTCCTAAGATGTATTCCCTTCCCAGGTAATCCCGATGTGTACTGGAATGAGTTACATATTTTCCCACGCGAAAAAAATCGGCCGCTTCCACAGATGTGCCGGGAATGGCGTCTTTAACCACTCCAAATAATTTTTGAAACGGATCACTGGTATTGAGCACAGTATCTTCAACAGAATTGCGGATAACGTCTCCTGCATAAAAACGAACCGCGCCGGCAACTGCAGTAAAGGTACCCATTTTACCGAAATTGACTTTCCCTTTTTTATTTATTCCCGCATGAACAATGGAAATCAGTTTCTGCAGCTCTACCTGACTGATAAAATCAACAGCGTTCAACACCTTTCCTTCAAAATGAGAATCCTCTATATTTTCCTCATTATCTGATGTTACGTTCTCCTCTGAAACGGTTCTTTCCGCTTCACCCAGCCAAGCTGTAAACCACTCAAAAAAAGTGTATCCGGATTCAGAACGCATCCCCCCCCAGTCATTACGGGCATCCAGCCATACTTTTCCGCGCTGCGGGCCGGAAATAACAAGGGCCACATACTGACCGCAACCCAATTCACACAAAGGAAGAATTCCGGATATGGAGGAACACTTTTCCTGATCGTTTTCAAAGGGGAACTCTGTTTTCAGACTTCGTATTTTTTTAGAAGGCTTTGAATCCATGGTGAGACCGGCCGTTCCAGGAAAGTACATTCCATTACCGGGCCCCATCCCTCCTGCAGATATTTCTTTAATATATTGACGATATTCATTTGGAAGTACAATGTCGTGTTTGACTTCAAACTTCTGGATTTCCTCTTCTTTAAGGGGAGGCAGAAGTTTCCCCTTGTGGTAATTGAATCCAAATACACGGCCGGCATTGGGATGCTCAGCCAAATCAACCAGTCGCTGTTTCAAATTGTCAAATAAAGGTGACACATTCATTCAAAATATCCTTCTTTAAACTCAGACCGAAATGACCTTGCCCTGATTTCGTGGACAGTTTTCTTATGGCTGATCGCATTTTGATCTTTTTTACTTGTAAGTTTAAAATAGTGCTTGTATTGGCAGGATACAACTATTTGCTGATAGGTAGCTGAAAATTTCGAGGAAATTAGTAACCACTTTTTGGAATTGGCAGTATTGAATAACTAAAAAAACGGACACTATTTGCTGGTTAAGACAATAAGCTGCCTATGGCTATTGAAGCAACGTTTTTTAAAAGCAATATTCAATTGCAGTTTTGCTCGAAGAAATCATAATCCAAAGAGACTTCTTCGGTTACTGCGGCAGGTTCATCAACTATTTGAGGTGGCGGTCTGGGAATCGACTATTTCCATTTGCCCAGTGTTTCAATATTTTTTGAATTGTGGCATCATCTTCAATAAATGAGATGATCTTGGTTGGTGAGCCGGGTCGAACTATCATAGTACCACCACATGGTTCGAAATGGCTCACCACAGACTTGGGACACTTGAGAGCGTCAACTTCATAAACAGTCTGACGTTCACCTTTATCAGGAATATACTGCGTAACTAAAGGACATCTTGAGATATATTCCACTAATCGTTGCATGACGGCATGATCGTTGGCCTGAATCGCTCCAATCATGGCTGGAATTCCACAAATGCCGTCAACTTCAAGTGCATACAGTTCCCGTACTGTTTCCCATACTGCATGACACAGTTTTCCTAACAAACTGCGATCAAAATGGAAGAAATTCCGTAGACGCTTTGGAATAGTAAACACCCACTGCCGATGTGACACCTGTGCGAACACTTCGCTATTTAATCGGTGTGCTAGAAGAAGAGCTCTTTTCTGATCGCAGGAAGGGCAGCACGCTCGTTGTCGGCATGAAAAAGCGATAAAAAATTCCGTGTGACAATCCGGGCAGCGAACACGGGCAAATCCTTCTTTCAGATCATCGCACTTCAAGAATTTATCGATCGATGTACGAATAATCGGCCGCCAGACCCCACAGAACTATTCGATATGCAAATCACCTTCTTCAACTCAAAGGCATTCACTGCAGCTATGAAAAAATTGCCCACACCCCTGTTTCAAGATGATAAAAGAGGTCAACGATAACACTCCAATTGTAAGTCTAATGGTTGAACATCTTTCAAAAGAAAAAAGGAAAATACACCATTACTTGACATAAATGATTTGTTGTGAAGAGTGTATTTTCCCATCGGCATTAATCCTGACATTGTATACGCCGGTACTCATGGAGTTAAGAGGTATCGTTACCCTGCCACGCATAAGATTCTGCTGATACCGCTCGATCATATGACCAGACAATGAATAGATCCCCACATTTAAATGATGATATGTCTCAGGGAAAAGACCGATAAGTGAGTTGTCTTTGACACGCAGCAAAAGCTGTTTTGAATTAATTTTTCCTGATTCCAGGTTAGCAACGGGCGTACCAGTGCCGAATATGAACGATACATTCTGCCCCGGAGCCCCGATATTCCGGACATCAAACCCGGAAGCATCGCCATCCCACCAGTGACTGTTGCAAGTCGAATTAGAGTCGTTGAACTTGTCCACACCACCAGCCTTGAAAAAATCGGCCTTGTCCCCAGCGTTGACGTCATTTTCCAGATCGAATTTTCCGTCTGCCTGTTCAACAGAAATGGTGTAATGCCTGGCGTCGGTCTTATCTTCATATTTATTCTCGGTTGTTACGGAGGTATCCGCATGCCAGATAATAACCCCTTCGCCCGGTATTCCTGCAAACCGGCCCTTTTTTTGAACTGCTTCCATCACAAACATCTCGCCTGCTTTGGCAGAATTGCGGTAAGCGAATGCGCTGTCATAAATATTTGAGGTGATAGTTTTCTGAGTTCCACGGGCAGTACCATTAAGTGACTCCAAATCAGTCCAGCCGGCATAATAGCGTAAAATCGGATTTGGTGGAGTTGGATTTATAGGAATATCATTTCCTCCGTACATTCCGTATGACATAAGACCGAAATCTCCTATCCCGTATGATGGAGGATCCTCATAATCATAGAGATCCGGCCAGCCCATCAAAAAATGCCCGGTCTCGTGGCAGAGAATTCCCAATGGCAGAGCACTACTATTTCCAAGGCCACAATATTGATACGAATAACTGCTCAGGGAACCGATTTTAAATGAGTTAACATTCGAAGCACCATAGAGTGCATTGGTACCGTCACTCCCTGCATATACGAAGTTTAACGCTCTAATCGTGCCATTTGCATTGAGAGATAATTTCGAAAGATCCATGCCTTTGGAGGCGAGCCAGGCGCACGCATCAGAAAACAATTGGTCTGTTTTGGAATATGATGCGTCATAGTAGCTCATGTCATGCTTTGCTCTGTAATATTCTGGTGATATTAAACAGTGGTAATTCAACTTTCCTGATGATACATCTTTATAAAATTGATTAACAGATCCGTTTACTCCTCCAGTGGTATAGTTTCCCCCATTAAAAAAAGAGTCAATTTGAACTGCGGGTATTGTTGCCTGTTGATCTGGAAAATCGATCAGAATCACTAACCCGGTAATATCACCGGTTACATGTGGATACGGCCATATATCATTAAGTATGGGTAATGGGGGATCTGAAACCTGAGACTGCTTTCGCAGATGTTTTTGCAATCGCTTACTCAAACCAGGAACACTTCGTCCCCTAAGATGTCTTGGTTTCGGAAGATCGATCGAGTCCACAGTCCGGGAAACCACTTTTCCCGCAACGAGACTCCCTGATGCGTTCAGTTTTCCATAACACCAGTACCCCTGGTCATTTTTGACTACCGTGTATCCGTCAGTAGTTTCGATATGCAGATAGAATTCATCACCATTGATTACTGCATTGAAACTATATCCATCTGGTTGGTGCAATACGGTATGCTTATTTATCGAAGGATGCGAAACGGCAAGTGAAAAAAGAAGGCCAGTGCACACAATAGCTTTTAATACTATACTTTGTGCTTTTTTGATGGATTTGTTGAAATGCGGATATTCCATGCTAACCACCTTATTATTTGGGTGCTCAGATTTGAATTGGCATATCAGGGTTAGTGTAAAGATTCCAGCATAGTTCGACAGTTCATTACTCAAACCCTTCAATCATTGAATATATGTAAGAATATGTTAATTTGCTGAAATTAATTACTAGAGAATTCCCTGTTTTTTATCATCTTATTACCTTCTGGCTCCGATAAAAACACATGCATGAAATTCTCTGAAATCTGATTTTTCTTTTCATGTCTTTCGTGGTTTATTAAAGATTTTTAACCACATTGGATGGTACAAATATAACCCCATAAAGGATACATATTCCAAAACCGGAGGACACTGGGGTAACTTTTGTTGGCTGCGCCAGAAATGGATGCCTTTTTGCGTAAACCACGATTCTTATTAGAATACCAACTGTAGTATCGTATCTGATGTTCACCTTTATCCGGTATATATTATGTAAACCTAGTCAAAAAATCCAAAGGCTCATAAATTTCGAAGTTTCTGGGGTTACCAGTGACCAGTTCATTATCTCCCGTTTTAGGAAATGGGATGCAATTTGGAGCAGATGCCCGGTACAGAATCTTGCCATCATCGGTCAGGCTGATAATTCTGGCAAGTGAAAACAGACATCTTGAGATATATTCCACTAATCGTTGCACTTGTGGTGAGCCAGTCGAATCCATTGCAGCATGATCGTTGGCCTCGATACGAACCGAGTTATCGACACTAAAACCTGAATGCCTTCAGGTACATATACCTGCTACCGTTTCCTGATCGATCTTCTTTTCGTTTAGTAGCAACTCAAAAACCTTATCCTGCCAAATCTCAATCGCACGGTGTTTCCATGTCTCACCAATATGTACAAAATGGCCAGTATCTGTAAAAACCCCTTCCGTAACGATTGCGTGAACATGGCTGTGAAAAGTATAGCAGTTGTGTTCAATTAATGAATTGACTTGGAATATGCGAAGGCAGATTGTAACGTGCCCCCGCATTAAAGAAGTAAATTCAAACAGATATCAGGTCAGTTTTAAGGAAGCATTGTCCATGCTGTCCAGCCTGCAGACGATGTCCAGCCTCGTGTCCAGACTGCACCTCCATTACCCGATATTGCAAAAACATCGAGTGCACCGGAATTTCTACCTGCACAGGAGAGCTGGGTTCCCTGAGTAATGCCTGAGCCAATATTCCACCAGCCGCGATAGGTGTTGCGCGCATCAACGTTACTCTGCCAAGCACATGTGTAAATGTTCAGATTGGATCCAATCACGAACGCGTCGACATATCCGGTAGCGCGTGATGTAGCGACAACTTTACATCCCTGTGCAGCGATACCGCTGCAAACCCGTTTCCATCCTGTCCAGTTTGGTGTAACTGTTGAAGACCATTCACGGCTGTATATACGCCCATCAAGGGTCACACCGAATACATGTATGCGGTTAGATGCGCTTTTGACCGCGGTTACACTTGTAAGTCTCTGTCCCGGATTACCCATGTCGGTCCAGTTGCTCCAGGTTACTTGAGCCTGTGTCCATAATGTGTAGAAAAGGTTACCGTTGTCACCCACTGTAAAGAGTTCAAGGCGATTGGCATCACGTGAAATTGCTTCGATTTTGGCTCCACATGCAACACGCTGATTACCGATTTTCCACCATCCGCGCCATGCGCCATTTGAGACATACTGGTCCCAGGCTGCAGTATAGACAAAACCAGTTGTATCTACTCCAAAAACATCGAGTTTGGTTGCTTCGCGTGCAATTGGTGTAATTTTTGCGGTTTTATCCAGTGTAATTCCAGGAATTACCCACCAGCCTTGCCAAGCACCATTGGCAACATACTGGTTCCATGCAGCTGTGTAAACCCGTTTGTCAGTACCTACTGTAAATACATCGAACTGACGACTTGCACGAGTCAAACCAGTTACAAAACCGCCGGGAGCTGTGACACCGTTCTGGATATTCCACCATCCGCGCCATGCGCCATTTGAGACATTCTGGTCCCAGGCTGCAGTCTGCACCTGACCTGATCCGTTAACACGAAAAACATCCAGACGTGAACCACTTAATGATGCAACGTCCGTGTTTACAATATAATTTTGAGGGTACATTGTATTTAAAGTCACAATATCACCTGCAGATGGGCCATCAGTTTGCTTGCTCCAGGTACCACCGTCTGTTTTTCTTGTCAAGGTTGCTTTTCCATTGCTTGAAAATGCATACGACCCGTAAAGCATTATTGAAACCCAGTCAAAGTTACGGCAATTGAACCCATCTTTTCCCTGTTCTATATAGGTCTGGAAGTTGTTCAATTTACCTGCTTCAACGTTGGCTGAATAGTATTTGACATATGTACCACGATCAGTACGTGACTGCTCATGCCAGAGTCCATAGGTGTGTCCCATTTCATGAAAACAATCACCTGCGTTTGCCCAGTCTGCAAGGCCGATATCCTGCCTCCCGCCTACCTTTCCCACTTGTGAGTAGGTTCCCGATGTATCGCGGATGAAACGAACATAATTACTCTGTGTTGTACGTGCAACCCATGTAAACCCAAGACGATTGTAGATTGCTATTGCATCAGTGATGCGTTGTTTTCGTCCGCTAAGGCCTCCATCAATTACATAAGGAACTGTACGGTTTGACCATTTTGATCCGGATTTGGTACGTCCTGCACCTTTTGTTTTGTCTAATGTATTGCTTTCATCGGAAGATGGAGTGATCAGGATATCACCATCATAAATCCATTTGTCACCATAATCGATAAATACAATTGGATTACCGTCCAGGGTACCCTCGCGAACGACGCCATTAACACCTGCAAAATTGTTGTCCAGCGAAGCACTTTTGTTTATAGATGGTGAATGTTGGGGAGCTGCAGCCTGAAATGGAAGGTCCCCTTTGAATGTAATCTTATCGTTTGCGACAAGTGTTGCAATAGTATTGATGGTTTTTCCATTTACCGTTAAGCGAATTACCAGCGGGGCTCTTCCATTTTGAACAAGAACCGATTTTATATCAATACCGACTTTGGTATCAGAAATTACCTGCTGGGAAATTCGACGTCCCTGAAGATTGATAAATTCAACTCTTGCGGAACTGCCTTTCAAATTCTCGACGGACAAAATACCGTTATTGATTGAAAATCCCATCGAAGCAGTAATAAAAGCGGTAAAAATAATTAATGCTTTGACACTATAGCTGAATAGTGGTTTCATAATTTTTCCTTTTTAAAAAATGTGGTATAATATGTAATTATTGGATTGCTATCCCGACTAATGCAATTATCGACTTCTATTCTCCTTTTGGTTAAAGTATTTAAGGCATTTAAATTTTAACAATAAATACATTCGTATGAGATACCTGCAACCTAAGTTATTATATGTTATCAAACTGAAAGGTTTCGTTGCCGATCCAGCCGGCAATTAAGTTTCATTGTAAATACGTTACACCAGTAACAACCGTAGCGACCCGAAGCATTAAAAGAAGAGAAAATGTAAAAA
>JBNKZD010000194.1:0-11862 GCA_050301235.1 Chitinispirillaceae bacterium
ATCTCGAAGGAAGAATTTGAAGATCGAAAAAAGGATCTGCTATAAAATATAAAATTGTCCTGCAGAGGTTGGTTAATGTATTTATTATCATCAAAGAAATTGTCTGCAGTTTTGTTACCAGTCGGTTTGATATGTTATGGCGCATTCATAGAATCCCATGCTGAACAAAGAAACGAAATCTCATACCTGCGCGGCAAATTCTTCTTCTTTTAGTAAATAAGAAGATTAAAATACAGGAGGCTTCTATGAAACGAAATGTAGCTTTACTGTTATTGATAATTGGTATAATAACATTAGCCTGGGTAACGGCTCTCTATGGACAAATGCATCATCGGGATGGAATGGGTGACCGCTGCCCGATGTGTGGTCGCCAATGGGACGGTAATAACAATTACTCTCCCTCCATACCAGACAGTCTGCCGCGACCGGATAATAAGGAATGGGTACAGCGGTTTAATGGAGTAATGGCGAAAGAGCGTTTTTCACTTGCGCAGTATCGTAAGGATGTTGATAAATACCATTTACATATGCCGTATGCAATGGTGATCCCCCAGGAAGATAATCACATCAAGTGGATTTCAAAAATTTACCAGGCGTTTGGATTGCAGGTACCGGACTCCATCCCACCTCTTAGAAAAACTGATTCTGCTCGTAATGCGCTTCGGGTTGGTATGGAACTTGAACAGGAGTTGATACCTGAATACGAGTGGCTCATAAAGAATTCGAAAAACGATACCGTTCAACAGGTTCTCGGCGATATCCTCTATCAGACGCGAATGCATCACACGATGTTTCAGCATGCATTGTCGATGGGTGGGATGATGCGATAACAGGCATTAAGGCTTTATGAGAAAAAAACTTAGTACAAAAGATAAATACAATCGCAACGCACGCCATTACGACCTGATGGAGTTGTTTCCTGAATCCCTGTTCTTCAACAGATTTCGCAGAGAGCTCTTTTCGAAAATTGATGGTGAAAGTATTCTTGAAGCCGGCGTCGGTACCGGTAAGAACATCCCTTTTTATCCTGCCGGCAAAAAGATTACAGCAGTTGATTTTAGTGAAGAGATGCTGAAGTGCGCTCGCAAGCGAGCGGAAAAGCTGCAAGCAAATGTCGACCTGCGTCTCATGGATATCGAATCGCTTCAATTCGAAAATGCAAGATTTGACGCAGTGATTGCGACATTTGTTTTCTGCTCAGTACCCGATCCGGTAAAGGGACTTCAAGAGATAAGAAGAGTGCTCAAGCCGGATGGTAAATTCTATGCACTTGAGCATGTGCGGCCGAAAGGACGTTTTTTGGGATGGGCTTTTGATCGCATTGCACCTTTGGTTGCCGCACAAACGGGAGTTTGCATAAACAGAAATACAGTTGACAACATTCGAAAAGCCGGATTTCGGATCGAATTGGAGAAAGATCTGATACTAGATATTTTCAAGATGATCGTAGCGTCCTAAGTAGTTTGTATTATGTACTGAATCTTATAATGTAAAGTCGACCAGCCTTCAATAATTATAACGTAAATGATGCAGTTCCATCCTAAATTTTAAACTCCTTCTTTCGTATAAGGTGAGTTCATCCAAATCGGCGGTAGTACTTTGAATTGGCGTGAATAGAGAATTATATTGTTCATACCTTTTATTTTGCTGCGCAAGGGCCCTTCTTGCAACTCTATGGGTGATGCGGAAACGCCGGGGATTATTCCCTGTTTCTATTTTTAATCTTGGATTTGCATGATTTTTGAGGTATATTAATTAATGTACGATGTAATCGTACTTTCTAAGGAGTTGATCAGTGGGCTTTAACGAGGTCAAACAAAAAGCTGTTCAGTGTATTCTATCGAACAATGTTCAGCATGAGATCCGCGAATGCTCAAAAAATCTATATGCAACCGGGGAATTATCGGACGAGGAAGTAATCAAAATCATTCAAAGCTGCAGGGGTGATTGCTATGAAAAGCAACTACACCACTTGTTAGCGATTGATGTACACATCATGAAACCAAAGGGAAAGTATGATGGTTTGTATGTTAAATTTTACTTCATCGAACCCGATATTTGGTTTATCAGTGTTCATCTTAGCGATTTCAAAGGTCAGGTGTAGTATGGTTATTCTAAAAGAAGGCGACAAATCAAGGGGGCCTTGTGAAAAATGTCGAAAATTGGTAAATACGACATTTCGGTATGCACCATTGAAATACAATGAGCTTGTAATACCAGATATTCTTCAGGGGTTCTGTGACAATTGCGGGGAACCGGTTTCGATTCCTCATCAAAGCTCATTTAAAATCAGGGAGTTTCGGGAGAGAGTGAACCATCAGCTTGAATTAAGGGTGCCATCTCACTATACAGATATTTTGATTGCCATTGGATCGATTCATAAAATCAGTCAGAAGCCAAACCTTCTTTGTCGATTAATTACTCAATTATACCTTTCTAAAACCTATCTTGCTGAAGGTGAAGAGATTCGACACAGAATTATGAATGCCCTTGAGGATGATTTGGCAAAAGGAAAATCTAAAGATCGCATTTCGTGCCTGTTCCCCGATACAACATATAAAGCATTGTTAGCTATATCAGACAAAGAAAATATCAAATCCTCATCTGTAGTTAAAGGGATTATTGTTGCTGCAAAATATGATATTTTGGACAATAAAGACAAAGCCATGTCCAAAGAATTTGAAGAATTTGCCGCATCGAGGTTGTAAAAGGATCTCGAGTTCATTTAGTTTTTCAAGTGTTTTTGCAGAATGTTTCATTTTTTGTACTTACCTCTGTTGCCGGAGCTTTTCCACCTCTTTTCAATGCCCATTCCTTCATCATACAGTAAAGAATAGGAGCCTGGAAAATTGTCATCAGCTCAAAAAGCATTCCGCCAAACGATGGTATGGCCATCGGGACCATCACATCTGCACCGCGGCCAGTCGAGGTCAGGACCGGCAGAAGGGCCAGAATTGTAGTCGCAGAGGTCATCATGGCAGGACGAACGCGACGTGTGGCTGCTTCGATGGTCATTCGACGGATTTCCTGAATCGACGTTGGCTTTTGTCCGGCAAAACGCTGTTCAAGGTAGGTGCATATAACCACTGCATCATCAGAAGCAATTCCAAACAGTGCAAGGAATCCCACCCAGACAGCAACACTCAGGTTGAGCTGATGCATCTGCATCAGGTCGCGAATGTTTGTACCGAGAAATGAAAAGTTAAGAAACCAATCCTGACCGTACAGCCAGATAAGAGTAAATCCTCCTGATGCGGCAACGATAATTCCCGAAAACACCAGCATGGTTGTCGGCACACGTTTGAACTGAAAGTAAAGAATCATGAAAATTGCAAACAATGCAATTGGAATAATCATGGCAAGCCGCTTTTCGGATCGTACCTGATTTTCGTAACTGCCGGCAAAAACATATGAGACTCCGGCCGGAACTTTCAACTCACCGGCATCGATCTTCTCCTGCAGATACGCCTGAGATGCTCTGACGACGTCAACTTCCGCATTGCCCGGTTTCATATCAAAAAGAACATAACCGGTAAGAAAGGTATTTTCGCTCTTGATAACCTGGGGACCGCGCCGATACACGATATTTGCCATTTGCGCAAGCGGAACCTGAGCGCCATCTTTTGATGTAATAAGTATACGTTTAATATCATCAACACCTGCTCCTAACCCGCGCAATTCGCGAGGATACCGGGCACGGATCGTATATCTCTCCCGCCCTTCAACGGTATTGGTTATCCCCATACCACCCAAAGCTGTTTCGATCACCATTTGTACCTGTTTAATTGATACACCATAACGTGCGATAGCATCACGGTCAATCTCGATTTCAAGATATGGTTTGCCAACGATTCTGTCGGCATATACTGCTGCTGCTTCTACACTGGGAACTTCTTTGAGGCATTTCTCCAGCTGGAGACCAAATTTCTCAATTGTTTCAAGGTCAGGTCCCCGGACTTTTATACCCATGGGAGCGCGCATGCCACTTTGCAGCATGACTATGCGTGCTGCAATCGGTTGGAGCTTTGGTGCTGAGGTAGTGCCAATTATGTGCGCTTTTTTAACGATTTCATCCCATATATCCTGTGGTTGTTTAATATGATCACGCCACTGGCGAAACGGCTTGCCGTGCTGATCGGGTATGAGTTTGCCTTGTGTGTCACGATCGAACCCTTTTTTCTGCGAATTGTATTTGAACCTGAGCCGATTACCCTGTGCATCCTCGATATACTCCGATTTGAGATTGATAATTGTCTCGATCATCGATATCGGTGCCGGATCAAGGGGGCTTTCCACACGGCCAAGCTTTCCAACTGCACTTTCAACTTCGGGTATACTGGTGATCGCCATATCCTGCTTGCGTAATACATCCTGCACTTCTCCGATTGATGCATGTGTCATGGTTGTCGGCATATATAAATACGAGCCTTCATCCAGTGGCGGCATAAACTCTTTACCAAGCCCCGGAAATGTATGCGCCAGTGCAGATATTGGTGCAATTCTGTAGGCCGAATGGGGGATAAAGAAAAAGACTTTGGAAAACCCGAGCCAGACCATCAGCCCGATCGTTACAAGCGTTCCCAGTGGAATCAGGAAGTGGGATTTATGCTCAAGGAAATAGGCAAGTACTCGTGGATAAAAACGGATGAATACCTGAAAGAACAGCATCAGACCACCCACACTTAAAATTACAAACAACAAATTAGTGAAATATGCTTTTTGAGCTCCCAGAGGAAGCCAATCTGCGGTCAGAAGAAGAACTACAATGGTGACAACGATTCCATTAACAATAAATGGAAGCCGGCCAATCCATTTCGGAGGGAGCCAGCGGACCAGAAGATGCTTGATTCCGAGTACTATAACAACAAGGCCAATCCACCATGCAGCCTTTATTGCCAGAAAAACACCTGCCAGTACCAGAAGCAAAGGTATCATTAGCCGATAAGCATTACCATGGGTTTTCTTTTCACGTCCAAATACGATATGCAGAATCGAAGGAACTATGGTCAGTGCAAGAATTATGGAGGACAGCAACGCAAATGTTTTTGTGTAAGCAAGTGGTTTAAACAACTTGCCTTCCGCTGCCTCCATAGTGAATACTGGTAAAAAACCAACAATTGTCGTAAGTACAGCAGCCAGTATTGCACTGCCGACTTCTGAAGCTGCACGATATACAACTTCCTTTTTATTATCCTCCGGAGATGCTTCCCTGAGATGGTTCAGCACATTTTCGCTTAAGACAATGCCCATATCCACAATGGTACCAATTGCTATTGCAATACCTGAGAGTGAAACGATATTTGCGTCAACCCCGAATAATTTCATTCCAATAAAACTCATGAGCACTGCAACAGGAAGCACCGAGGAGATTATCAGCGAACTGCCGAGGTTGTTGAGCATAATCAATATGACAAGAACTGTAATCAGGATTTCGAGATAGATGGCGGTATTGAGTGTACCCAGTGTTTCTCTGATCAGTCCGGAGCGATCATAAAAAGGAATAATTGTCAATTTTGAGACTGTACCGTCCGGCAGTATCTTCTCAGGAAGACCCGGAGCGATTTCTGCTATCTTTTCCTTTACTTTCTTTATAACTGCCAGTGGATTTTCTCCGTAACGGGTAACGACAACACCACCTACAGCTTCTCCACCTTCCTTATCAAGAACGCCGCGTCGCAACCCCGGTCCAAGAGTTACTTTAGCCACATCACCGATCGTAACAGGAATATTGTCCTTGACACGAACAACTGCCTTTTCCAGATCGGCTGTGGATTTTACAAAACCGATCCCCCGAATCACATACTCCACGTTATTTATTTCGATAGTACGGGCACCCACATCCAGATTGGATTCTTTGGCTGCCTTGACAATTTGTTCCAATGTCACATTATTGGCACGCATTGCATCGGGATCCAGATCGATCTGATACTCTTTGACATATCCGCCGATCGAAGCGACATCCGCAACTCCTTCGGTTGCTTTAAGTCCATACCGCACGTAAAAGTCCTGAACAGATCGCAGCTCATGCAGATCCCATCCACCAGCCGGATTGCCATCCTTATCCCGTCCTTCAATGGTATACCAGTATACCTGCCCAAGTGCGGTGGCATCAGGTCCAAGAATAGGTCTGACTTCATCCGGAAGAGTCCCTGGTTCCAGAGATGCCAATTTCTCAAGTATACGCGTTCTGGAAGAGTAGAAATCTTCACCCTCTTTGAAAATCACATAGATACTGGAAAAACCAAACATCGAATAGCTCCGCACCGTTTTTACACCTGGTAAGCCCAGAAGTGAAACCGTCAAAGGATAGGTCACCTGATCTTCAATATCCTGCGGGCTCCGTCCCATCCATTGTGTAAAAACGATCTGCTGGTTTTCGCCGATATCCGGAATTGCATCGACCGGTACCGGATTCCTTAATAATCCTCCGACATCCCATTCGAACGGCGCAACCATCACACCCCAAGCAATGATTGCAAATGCGAACAGTGCAGTGACTAGTTTGTTATCAAGACAGAATTTTATGAGTTTATTTACCATGAGAACAATCCTCTTCTATAACATCGATTGGTACGAAAATGGTACCTGCAGATGACAATGTTATAATTTGTCTTTAATTTCTCCGCATTTGAGCATCTTTGCACCAAAGTAAGGATTACGTATTGAATCACTTTTTTGAATCCAGTAAGCACCGTTGTTGTTAAAAGCCATCGGGCAGAATGCAAGGTAGTGATTAATTCCATCGCTTTTGAGGTAATGTTTTTCCAGAGTTATAATCTGCTTTGATACTTTTTCGAACACAGTACGGGCATCAGCGAGTTCTGCCATGTGCTGAACATGTTCCAGAGCACCCAGTAATGCTGTTCTGGAACTATTCCATGCCTGGTATTGATCGCCTTTATACGCATTCATTTCTGAAGCAGCTTTTTTGACTGCATCAAGATCTTTTTTCACCTGTTGAAGATTATCGTCTGCAAGACCATCTGCTGCCGATATGTATCTATCAACCAATGTGTGCAACTTTTCAGTGAATTCCGCAGAGACCGGTTTATCTGAAATTGGCGGAACCATCTGCATTGCTGGTGTATTATTTCCATGAGACATTCCATTCATTGTATGTCCTTCATGTCCAGTCTGGGTTGCACCGCCTTCAGGACTCATCATGCTTGGTTTCCCTCGTATCTGAAGTTCACCATCAATCTTGAATGCACCGTTGACTACCACCTTTTCACCCTCACTGATACCGGATTTAATGATATAGTAGTCATTGACGCGGGGACCAAGTGCCACCTCTCTTGCTTCGTAGGTTGGTTCATCTGAACCAGGGACCTCTACATACACTATCGATCGTTCACCGGTGTACAGTGGTGCGGTTGCAGGGACTACCAATGGATCTACATCTTCAAATCCCGATGTGACATACCCCAGTTCCTCCGCTCTGACAAGCGGCATTCCGCAGATATCACAGGTTCCGGGATGATCTTTGACTATCTGGGGATGCATCGGGCTGATCCATTTGCCTCTCAATGAACTATTTTTTACTTCTCCGGATCTGGACAGGGCTGCCTTGATTCTTGCTTTAACAAACATGTCCGGTTTCAGACGTAAATCGCTGTTTGCAACTTCCACTCTGACTCCGGATGTTCGTGTCTGCGGATTGATCACCGGGTCAATAAAGGAGACTGTACCGGTGAATGTTTGTCCCGGAAAAGCTTCTACCGAAAATTCTACCAGCTGTCCAAGACGGATCCATGCAATATCAGATTCATAGGCCTCGAGCAGTACCCATAGTTTTCTCAGATCTGCAATATGAAACAATGGTGTACCTGTCTGAACGTACGCACCTTCTTCAACAAATTTTTTAAAAACAATGCCGCTTTGTCCGGCACGGATTATCATGTGGTCGGAAGTGGTACCCCTATCGAGTAACTGCTGGAGTTCGTAATCCGAAAAACCGAGTAACCGTAATTTTTCTTTTCCCGCTTTAAAGGTGCGGTTAATACTATTGCGAATCATATCCGACGTTTCGGGACTGATGTTATTTACCGCCTTTGCTGCCTGTAGCAGTTCCTGTTGAAGAGAAATGAGTTCCGGACTGTATATTTGCGCCAGATGGTCACCGCTTTTTACTGGGATCCCGGTGTAATCCACAAACAATTTATCAATTCGTCCAGCAATTCGTGCAGTAATCATCTCGACACGTGTTTCATCAAACGCTATCTTACCTGTCATACGCAGATCGGAAGTAACACTCCGTCTTATTGCTGGAGCAGTCACAATACTAGCCAGAATTTTGGCATTTTCAGACATGGATAAGCGAACGGTGTTGCTTGACTTGTGTTCTTCGTTACCGCCTTCGGTCAGGGGAATCAGATCCATAAAGCAGATAGGGCATTTGCCGGGTTTGTTCATTTTTATCTGTGGGTGCATCGAGCAGGTCCATATTGTTGACTTGCCAGGTTCTTCAGATGAATGAACGTGTTTATCGGAAAGGGGGGGGGGGTTTACTCCTCCCAGTTTGCTGCCAATCCACATGCTTACTGCCATTATGACAATAAGCCCGAATATACGTATATATTTTTTCCCCGGCAGTTTTGAAGGCACTTTCATTTTATATTCTCCTTATTTGTGTACTCCGATACTACTATAGGTCAACATGCCGCCTAAAAGCATATCGATTTTGCCTGCAATCGTTTCCCTGCGTGCCCGTTGTTTTTCCAGCATAATCTGGAGTTTAAGCAGCATTCTTTGTGCATCAAGAAAATCAAGGACAGTGGCTTTCCCGTTTGTGTAAGCTTCTTCGATCAGTGCAATGGTCTGCTGCGCCAGAGGAATGAGTGTGCTGGTATAGAGCTTGATTTTACGTTGTGCATCATTGTATTCTTCCACAAGTGAAGTTGAATTCGATTCGGTGGTGTTTTCAATATTGATCACCATTGCTTCCTGCATCTTTTTCATTGCACTGGCTTTCTCAATGCGGGCATATTTGTTGTTTGTCCAGATCGGAAGAGAGATACTGCCGCCTATTATCCAGGGATCTTTACCACTTTCCGAACCGGCTGCCATCGTTGAGCTGCTTTTACCTGTGAAAATATAATCGGTCATGATCATAAAATCCGGAGCAAATGTCTGTTTTGCGAGGTTTACTTGAGCTATTGAAGATTCTACTTCCTTGTGAGAACGTGCAAGCACAGGATTAAGTTCCAAAGCCAGGTTAATCATGGAATCTGCCTTCTCTGGAACTTTTAGTTGCGGTAAAACGGATGGGACAGACAGGCGCTCATTTTTTGGGAGATTGAGCAATACTTCGGCTTTTTGCAAGATCTTTATCTCCTCTGCATCAAGGCTTCTTATCCGGTCTTCCAGAGCGGCCATTTCTACCTGTATCTTCAGAAGCGAGACTTGTGAAATTGCTGCAGCTGAATATTGTGCTAAAAGTACATTTTCCATCTCCTGCAGTAGTTTCAAATTATCTTTCGTGATTTCAATTTCTTTACCTATGGCATAATACTCCGCGTAGGTTTCTCTAACCTCTGCGAGCACTTTAGCTTTAACAGATTTCAGTGCTTCCTGTGCCGCTTCATACTCTTTTTCTGCAACCGTCTTTCTGGTAAACAATTTACCCGGCCAGGGTATCATTTGGGAAGCACCAATTTTCGCCTGCTGCGGTCCGACACGGGTTTCGACAGGCGTTATGAAATATCCTCCGGATATCGTGGGATCAGGCAGGGCTGGAGCAATACGGATCTCTTTTTTCTTTGCTTCTGTATTTGCTGTTGCTGCAGTTATCATCGGATTATTATCCAACGCAGTTCTCAACCAATACGAAAGTGAATCCGATTGCCCCCGGACAGATACAACCGGCAGGAGCATCAGTCCCGCAACAACACATTGTGGGACAATTATCATCTTGAAATATCGGGCCATTTTCGATAACTCCTCTTCCGGTGTATTCTTTATTTAATAAATGTTAAAAAAGCCATTAAAAAAACCGTTTCATACTTCGATTAAACTCAGCATGAGCGGTTTTTACGCGAATTGCGCAAAATACGCTCATCCTGAGCTTGTCGAAGGGTGATGCACAAAGACATTTAAACTGATATTATTTAATCTTCACAGGCTCTTCACCCATTTCAGCAAGCTTCTTCAGATACTTTTCCGGATCTTTCTTTACTTCGTTGATACACATCCCACAACAGACATACATTCGCTTACCATTGTAATCGACAAACAGATCTTTATTGATCGGATTGCCCATTACTGGACAGGTTTTCTGGGGTACCGTACCTGAAGCAGATGATGTATTTGCCATAGTTGCATCTTTTTTCATCCCTTTATGTCCTTCTGAACTCATTTCACTATGTTTGACGGGGAGCAGTTCGGGTGTCTGACCCATGTCTTCTAATTTTTTGATATATTTTGCCGGATCTTTTTTAAATGTTCCGATACACCCGCCACAACAGAAGTATACTCGTTTTCCTTCATAATCAGCGTAGACACTCTTGTCAATTTCACCGCCCATTACCGGACAGGTTTTCTGTGGAACATGTGCAGGTGTCATTGATTTAAGTGAATCGGTTCCGGCATGTGCAAACAGATTGAAAGAGAGTACACATACCGCTGCTGTCTGAACGATTGATTTCTTTAAAGAGATCATATCTATCCTCCTGAAATATTGTTTGTAACTGAGAAACGTGTAGATAGGTATCCAAGAATCATGCCATGAAAAAAACGACTTTTTTATTGATTCTGAAGCAGGATAATGAAAAAATGTTGAAAATTCAACACAAGAGCTGGCACATCTGTTCGTAATTCAACAGAAAACTTCTGTGTAGTTCAGGGGTATTGTTGAATTTTCAACATCTGCCTGTTGCGCTTCATGACCGTAACCGTTATTTTTACAATTATATGAAGAAGTATATCCTGTTCGCAACAATTTTAATTATTTCGGCACTGCACTATCTGACTCCTGTGATGCTTCATAACTTTCATGCGGTATATCAGAGGCTTTACTACCTGCCGATCATCCTGTGCGCCTATTGGTTTGGTTTCAGGTGGGGACTTGCTGCTGCTATTGTTTCAGCGATATTGTATTTGCCGCACATATTTGTACACTGGTCACATATGCCTGGTGAAATCTTTACACAAAATGTTGAAATTGTCATGTTTTTTATTATTGGTCCACTTGTCGGTTTGTTATCTGATGTTCAGAAGCGCCAGCAGAAGCAGATCGAGGAGGCGCATATTTCGATGCGCAGGATGGATCGGATGAGTTTACTGGGACAGCTGGCGGCTGGCCTTGCTCACGAGATCCGTAACCCGCTTGGTTCACTGATTGGATCGGTTGAAATTCTCGCAGAGTCACTGGGGAAAGATCATCCGAAATTTGAATTTATTGAGATATTACAGAAAGAGCACCGGCGGCTGCGTGACAAACTCAACGAATTTCTTACATTTGCAAAACCCGCTCCTCCCTGTGTTTTGCCGAACAGTATCAATGATATCGTCCAGGCTACAGTTCAGCTTGTTGAAAAACAGGCCGCAAAAAGCGGTTGTACCATCACACTCGATCTTGGTTTGTTTGTAAATGAGATTCCAGTCGATGCCGATCAGTTAAAGCAGATACTTCTGAACCTGCTTCTCAATGCCTGTCAGGAGATGACTGATGGTGGAACGATCACCATTACAACTGAATCCGGGGAAGGTGTTTTCAGTATTTCAATACGTGATCAGGGAAAAGGAATCGATACGAATGATATCGACAAAATATTTGAACCCTTTTATACCACTAAAAAAGATGGTACCGGTCTGGGGCTTGCTATCGTCAAGCAGTTGGTTGAATCCATGAATGGTACCATATCA
>JBNKZD010000195.1:0-15648 GCA_050301235.1 Chitinispirillaceae bacterium
GGGGAACAAGGGGGTGAGGCGACGCGTTATTCGAGATAGCTATTCTCTCTCAAATTTCTCCCTCGCCTCTCTCCCCGACCCTCTCTCCACTTGTGGAGATAGGGGACTTCTGCTTTTCTTCTCTCTTCTTTCCCCCTCTCCATTCACTAATGGAGAGGGGGACAAAGGGGGTGAGGCGACGCGTTATTCGAGATATCTATTCTCTCTCAGATTTCTCCTTCGCCTCTCTCCCCGCCCCTCTCTCCACTCGTGGAGAAAGGGGGTTTTCTGCTTTTCTTCGCACTTCTTTCCCCCTCTCCATTCACCAATGGAGAGGGGGAACAAGGGGGTGAGGCGAGCACATCACTTCTTCTCCGTCTCAATTTTTGATTGATATGGGGATTGTGGAGGAGTTGTGAGCGTGTCAGGCTCATCAGTAATTGTAGAATCAATAGTTTCTTTATCGGCTTCTGTCTCACCCGGAGAACTACTTTCTTCCTTTTGGAGCGAATCAATTGGTACAGCCGAACTGCCAGCAGAAGCGTTTGATGAATCCGCTGGAACTTTCACAATCCGTTGATTGACAGCTCCAGCTTGTGGAGCAACAACCTGTTTTCTCTTTTTCATCTCAGCAATAGCTTTTTCCACTTCATCAAGTCGTGGTTTTGCCTGAGCGGTACAATACTGGGAGGTTGGATATTTATCACACACCTTCTGATAAAGCTCCCGTGCTGTTTTATTTTTCTGTAAAATCTCATCAATCAGCCATGCTGCTGTAAACAAACTTTTTGGAGCGATATCTATTTCCGGGTATAATCTGTAGACATTATGATAGGCTGTGATAGCTTTTTTGGCATCATATTCTTTTCCATAAATATACCCTTCAGCAGTCCTGAATGCCTGATATGCAGAATCCTGCCGTGTCAATATAGTAACCGGCCGGTTGAGTTCCTTCTGAGCAAGTTTACCATAATCTGATGCTGGATATCGTTTGATTATCAGGTTAAAAAGACTATCAGCTTTTTTGGTTTGTTTCAGGTCGTGTTTCGCTACACTCGCAGCTGCCACCAGTGCCATAGGAATAATTGTAAAGCTGTCCGGTGAATCTTTAATTATGGAAATGAATTCATTATATGCAGAATCGGGCTCACTTAATTCGAATCTGAACAATTCACCTATTTTAAACAATCGCGCCATCTTAGTCTGAGAGGTTGAATCCTTTTCATTCCGCAATTTTTCAAGCTGTATGAATGCATCTCTCAACATCGAAGCCTGAATCTTCACGGATGTATCTTTGGCTTGAGCAGCTAAAACAGCATATTTCTGCGCACTTTTATAATCAGCACGCTTATACTGGTAAATAAGAGCAAGTTCATAGAATGCTTTTCCAACTACTGAAGATGTATCGTTCAATACTTCCGTACTGTCAATTCCGGCAGTGAGCTTCTTAAATACATCAATCGCATCATCAAGACGGTCCAGACGTTTAAAAACCATCGCTTTCATGTACAACAGATCCTTATGAAAATCCTCATACATTTTTTTCTTCAGCATGATATCAATGAGCTGAAGTGCTTTGTCATACTTACCAAGCTCAGAATAGCAGGTGAACAACGCTTTATCCATCCTGAACGATTGTTGTGGAAAATCTTTGTTCCTGGGAGCTTTTTCCAGTAACGCAATCGCTTTATCATACTGTTTCAAATCGACATACAGTTCACAAATACGCAACAGTATCTGTATCCTTTTTTCTTCTGACCGCACCGATTTTCTGGCTTTTTCCAGTAACCCGATAGCCTGTGAGCGACCCCCGCGCATAATCGCGATATCCACCATAAGCAGACTCACTTCGTTACCCTTATTGAACGATGGATACTTTTGCAATATCATGCCGCAAAGTTCTTCAGCTTTGTCGAATTCACCCATATCAACATACGCTTTAGCCAGATAAAAATAAGATTCCGGAATGAGCGGACTTGAAGGGAACTCCTTTTGAAGCTGTGTCAGCTTACGAACCGCAGGGGTATTTTCACGCTTAAAATAGTAGGCCTTACCAATCAATAACAGTGCATCATCATGCCATCGTTTGTCTTTCTCGTAGAGTTCCATCACTTTTTTTGCTTTTTCGATGGTCCTGTCATACTTCCGTACAATATCATCGTTTGGTTTAACGATGATCGAGTCAGGATAATGGCGCAGCATTTTCATGTGAGCCTTCTGGCCCTCTTCAAAGGCGATTTTACCGTTGTAATAGGTGTTGAAATACGCAGTACAACTGAAAAAGCTCAGTGTACAAGCCACCACACACACCATACTCAGGGAGTTCTGGAAAACAGTAAAGCTTTTCATTATTTTTGAGATCATTCTGTTAAAATACATCCGGATTTAAAACAATTAAAAATTTTAGAATAACGAATAAACAATTCCCCCAAGACCGTTTGAGGTAGTATTTTATAATAATGAGTATATACAGGATTACATTAATTGTCATACACTTATTGCTGCTCGTTCTAATTAGCAGCAGTTCAGGTCAAACCAGCGACTCTCTCGAAAAAATCCCCACCATTGGTACAATTCCGATTCCAAACGATTCAACAACTCTGAACATAGCCCAGGACAGCTCCGGCTCGTCCCAACACACTGAAAAGATGTCAGATAGCGTTGTTCTGGACACAAACTCTGCAATAGAAAAAGACTCCAGGCCCAAACATAACCATTTCGAAACTTTCATCACCGATTCGGTACGAATGGCAATTTTCAACAGAAGTGCGATTTTATCCCGGCGTGAAAATCCATTTCACTACTCAACAGAGTCAGTCTACCGATCGGATGCATCATCCACATCAGAGATGCTGGCCGATAATCCGTCTCTCGTAGCAATTCCGTTTGGTCTGGCAAACAGTCTCAACAGGACTCTTTATTTTGGTAATACAGCACCAATTACTAATATTCAAATCGGCAAACTTATCTCACATCCGCTTCGAAACCCGTTTATGGGTACCGACCAATATTTTTTATCCTCACTGTCTAATGTAGATCTCGAACCGGGCACACTGGTATTCTCTTCCCCATCAGGACAATATTCAACACCCGAGGTTCATATTTTCTGGGAGAACGGGGTTTTTAAAGAGAACAATCTGAACGTCCGCTTTTCACGACCATTCACCAAAAATCTTACCGCTCACTTTTATTCAAATTATCGTTATTTTAACGGCCAGACATTCAGTCATCAAGGCAATGATGTTTTTGACTTTTTTAATGGTTTCCAGGATTCCTCAGACCTTTCCTACAAGGGATATACACCACTTGTAAATGAACATCTCACCGGCGCTGGTTTTGACTGGAACAGAGATGAGCGCCATTTTTCGCTGTCTGCGCACTACGGAGAGTTTAACAATGAGATACCTCTTGATACTTTTTCAAAAGCTTTTGACAAATCACCAGAAAAAACTATAAATGCCAAATATTTCCGATACCCTTTTTCGCTGACAGGAAACGCTTCAATTCCGATTTCAGAGAAACTTTTTTCTACCATTGAAGCAACATTCAGTAACGAACCGATGAAGCGAATCGCGGCATCAACCGATATAGCAGCGGGCCGAACATCCCGTAACGATGCCAATTTCACCGATATTGACGGAATGGTTAAGGGTGGATTCCTCCTCAGCAGCAATGATTCGGTCGGGTTACAATACGCAGCCTATTCTACACGACAGACCCTCTATAACGATTCGTTAAGGGATGCACATCAACATGCACCATCACTTTTTTACAGTAAAGGGTTTGAATTAAAAGGGCTTAAAGGAAACATAAGCATTGATGGTGGCGTGATACTCTCATCTTTTCGAGACTCACTCTTTGCTGATCCTCATTTTAATCTGAATGCGCAGGTTGGATCTGCAAAAAACCGGTATCGTATTTTTGTCAACCAGGATCTTTTACCACTTATTGCAGCGCCGGATACATTACCCGAATTTGAGTTTTCAAACGAACGATATTTCAGAGCCGGCACTGAACTGTTTCACAGCTGGGACAGATTCAATCTCACCGTTGGTTATCAATATGTCTCAAAAATCGATTCATTGTCAATCGCACATGCCTGGCCGCTGGGAATGGTCCCTTACGAACAACCGCGATCTACATTCACCATAGCACCGGCATTTCTCCAGTCAGAACAACTGGCTTTTTATGCAAACGCCATGATCTCTGATAGTAAACCATATATAAAAGCGTTCGGAAAGATCACGTATACTGCACATCCCTTCAATACCAGTGAATTTGTTGATGTATCCCTGTATGCACACTACTGGAGTGAACGGAAATTTATCGAGTTTGCAGGAAAAACCAACTGGAATAAACCATTACTTCATCCGGGACTGGAAGTTGCCGCACATATCAAAACATTCCGACTTTATTACAAAGTAGATAATTTTCTTAACAGACAGTTTGCGTACGTGCCTGGATACTACAACCCCGGAATTACATTCAGGTGGGGATTCAACTGGTTTATCCAGCGATAACCATCTTCTTTTTATACAGTTTCTTATCGAACTTTACCGTTGCATAATACGCACCAGGAGTGAGGCAACCAGCCTTTTTGTAATCCCATTTAAAAATCACCGGTTCATCAATCTGAGACTTTTTACGTTCAGTCCATATCAATTTTCCACTGACAGAATATATTGAAGCAACAATATCTTTCCCACTTGTTTCAACAGCACCCGAAAATAAAAGGGTTACCCATTCGTCAGATTTTCTCACCAATGTTGGAAATAGTACCAAGGAATTTTCAGGAATTTTTGTTAATGTGATAACGACGGAATCACCATCTCCAGTCAACATCATTCTTGTCACAGGTGGTTTATAGTACCCCGACCCACTGACTGAAACATCAATGTCACCGGTTTGGCCATAAACAAACCGGCAGCCCCCTCGTACATCAGTAATCAGTTTCCATTTTGTAGTGTCATGCACTGTTGTTACCATAACTCCACAGTCAGGAATCGGAAGCCCATCACTATCAACAACCTTTATATCAAGACAGGAAACTGTGTTCAGGACAACATGCTTATAATAGGGCTGCCGTTCGATTGTAAAATGGTTGCTATCCCGTGATGAGCCAATATATAAAAATGTATTGACAGGCAGATTATTCAACAGCAGTATTCCGGAAGAATCGGTGACTCCAGCCAGAAAGTTATCAGTGGTACGCACAGCTGCACCAGCAACAGGCGTAAATGAGGAATCTGATACATAGATCATAATATCGTTATTATCCATTACCGAAAGAAGCGCATCCGGAATCCCATGCCCGTATCTGTTGTCAATGGTATCCTGTCCTGGTGAAAAATGACAGTTATTCAGAAGTTTATTTGCAACACCTGTAGCCGTAAGCTTTTCTTTTGAGCTTTGAATAATCATTGCGAGAATTCCTGATACCAGCGGGGTTGAGTAGGATGTACCGGTAAAGCCAGTCGAGTAAGAACCTGGTGGGTTAAACACCGGCACCACAATCCCTTCTCCGGGAGCAACACAATCCGGTTTTATTCGTCCATCCCAGGTCGGTCCGATACTTGAAAAAGAACTTAAATATCTTTTATTGTTAACAGCGCCGACAGCAATTACCCCGTCAACATCAGCAGGAGCATTTATTGTTCCAACAGTATTACCTTCATTTCCAATAGAATTGACAATGATCATTCCTCTTTTTACCGCAAGAGCCGCAGCATGTGAGATAATGGTTGAGTACCCATCGAGACTGCTATACGGATAATCGGAGATATACTCATTCCCAATAAGTACAGAATCTTCGAAATCAGTCGCATACCCTACCGAACTTGAAACGATATCAACCCCAAGACTCTCAGCCCATACCAGTGCAGCGACCCAGTTGTCTTCTTCTGTATGAATCTCCTTTTCTGAAATCTCTGTTCGCGCCAGTGCTACATCCACACCCCAGGCACTACCTGTGAAAACTCCCGGAGCATAGCCTGCGACCTGAGCCAGTACGGTTGACCCATGATTTAATGATGAATCGCTGTCCTGTGGATCATTGTCACCATCAACGAAATCGTGCTGAGCTTTTACCCGTCCGGATGATTTTAACTGATTAAAACAGGGATGATCAAGCCTGAAACCACTATCAAAAAAACCAATAAGAACTCCCTCACCGGGCATTCTGCCAGGACTTTTTTTATTCAAATAGTAGTGCGCCTGGAGAACATTTAATATATAAAGCTGCATTTTTCGATGCTGGAAAATGGTGAGCGTCGATTGAGCTTTTTTCTCCAGAACGTTATCAGATATTTTTTTTATGCTATACGTACCTACCGGTCGGATGCTTTTTACAAAGTTCAATTGTGAAATTGCAGGTAACATACTTTTCTTCAGACTAAAACTTGCAGCATTACCCCATTTATAAATATTTTCTGCAACCGCACCCATATTGACAATTTCATTAACATACAATTCATTAACAGGAGCATCATTGTTATCAGTAGCAAAATGAGCCATACTTCTGCGCAGCATCGATTTTTTAGATAATCGTACGGCACTGCTGCCTTTATTCTTGCTGTTAAAAAACACCCATACCTTTACACATTCATTTTCAGCCGATTGTAATGACGTGACAGTTTTTACAGTACCATCATTTGTTTGTGCATGTAAAAAAGGGCAAAAAACAGTAATCAGTAACAGCAGCCGGGTTACAAGAATTGTTTTGCTGAACATATAATCTTTCCTCAAACCTGAGCTTGATGATTTCTTAACGCGACTCGCTTTGATCTGGTTAAAATAAAAAAGGCCGGATATATATGAGTGTATTATCCAGCCCTTTAAATAGCATCGTACTGTTTACTTTACACGAACGATTTCAATCCTGCGGTTCTGTGCACGTCCTGCAGCACTTCGATTGTCAGCAACCGGACTTGATGAACCAAAGCCTGCAGCTTTAATCCGATCTCCGGAAATCCCCTGAGATATCAGATATTGACGAACCGATTCAGCTCTGCGTTGTGAGAGCATCATATTTTTACCGTAATTACCTGCGCTGTCAGTATGACCGCGTACTTCAATTTCAACTTCAGGATACTGTTTAAGCTGCTTGATAACCGGTTGCAGATACTGGTATGATTCAAACGACATCTCCGTTTTCCCGCTTGGGAATGTTAAACCGTGAACAACCTGGGTTTTTGGCATATCCGGTTCCTTTTTAACGGTATCCGGACACCCATCATCATCACTGATACTATTGAATACTTCAGGTTCATTGGGACAGCGATCTTTCAGATCAGGGATACCATCCTTATCATTATCAAGATCTGGACAACCATCATTATCCTGGAAACTATCGAAGTCTTCAGGATCGTTAGGACACTTATCAAGGCTATCTGCTACACCGTCTTTATCATTGTCGGGATCAGGACATCCATCGCGATCTTCAAATCCGTCAAAATCCTCAGCAAGTCCAGGACATTGATCTTTGAGATCCTGTATACCATCATTATCGTTGTCAAGATCAGGGCACCCATCATCATCATTAAATCCATCTTTATCTTCAGCTTCTCCAGGGCACTTATCTTTTAGATCAGGTATACCGTCATTATCATTGTCAAGATCAGGGCATCCATCAGCATCCTCGAATCCATCAATATCTTCAGCATCTTTAGGACAGCGATCTTCATCATTTTTGAGGCCGTCTTTGTCATCATCCTGCATAGTGATAAATCCGGACCATCCAAGAATCATCTGAACCCCGTAATCAGGAATGACATTTGTGGAATAATAATAATCTTTAGCATTTCCGGCATCAGGACTCCAGTTCAGACGGGAATCAGCACTTCTTGACGATAAAGAGAAATCGCTACTGACATTGATATACAAACCGCCTGGAGTCTGAATTTTTAATCCTGGTGTTAAGTAAATTGGATTATTTGTCGGATGAAATTCGGTAGTCATTCCACGTGCACGCATTTCGGTAGACAAATCAGCAAAAAGTGTAAGGAAATGAATCGGCGTGTACTCAAGTGCGAAACTGCCAGTCACGGTATTGCGATCCTGTTGATCTGACAGGAAAAGTACTCCGCCAGCGTTAAGGTGAATAAGGAATTTTGCATCGGGATTTATATCACTGAAATCCAATGACATCAGTAATTTTCCCTGAAGAGTTGCATCTGAAGCGGTATAAAACTGTGCGACCTGCCGCTCTTTTGTGCTTACCTGATAAAAAGTATGTCGAGGGAAAATACCGTTTTTCATTCCCAGAGGTATCGTACCGGAAATTTGAAATGCTTGATAATATATATTTTTAAGTGCAGGTATACTCAGCTTGGTGGAGTATTCAAGATCACCCAATCCACCATCCCGCACATCCTGAATTCCCGACCAGTCATAAAAGAAAGGAAGAGTAAATGCGATATCCCAGAATGAAAGTAAGCCAATGCCTACAAACAGATTTGATGATAACCGTCGGGCCGCATCAGTGGTACCGTCTTTAATGTCAATACCATTTTTTTGAATAGGTAAAATCTCCCCATTAATGACAGGACCTTTCATGTAATCATTTGATTGACCAAAATGGATCCCGGCGCCAAGGTTAAGGACTCCTTTGCCAAGAGTATGTGCGCTTAGAGCTCGTCCCACTCCTAACTGGCCGTTGGTATTCATTGCAGCCATTGATTGACCATAAAAAACAACCAGAACCGGTAGTGTAATCGCTATAATTGAAGATAATCCGGTCTTTCGCTTCATCTGCACGTACTCCTTCTCCTGACAGATACTCACATCAGTTTTTTCTATGAATTTCAATTCTTGTATTAATTTGTCGTCCAGCTACCGTTGTATTATCGGCAATCGGATCCGAACCTCCCATACCTACCGGTACCAGACGGGTTGAAGCTATACCTTTTCCGATTAAGTATTTACAAATTGCATCAGCACGGCGCTGAGTTAACTCGATATTTGCTGAAGGGTTACCTGAATTATCGGTATGCGCCTGAATTTCAAGGCGCATCTCAGGCCACTCATTCATGGAAGCCACCACCTGATCAAGAACGCTATAGGAACCTTCAGACATTACACTGCTCCCACTTCCAAAATCTACACCTTTTAAGATGACTCTGCCAAATTTTATTTCTTTAGCTTCAGGAACATCTCCCGGACAACCATTCAGTTTCGGATTTCCTGCCACCTGCGGACAGTTATCGATACTGTCTGCTACACCGTCCAGATCATTATCCAGATCCGGACACCCATCAGAGTCCTCGAAATTATCACGATCCTCCGGTACCATAGGACACTTATCAAGACTGTCCGGCACACCATCAACATCATTATCATAATCAGGACACCCATCAGTCTCCTGATATCCATCAAAATCCTCTGCCTGCATTGGACAGTTATCTACAGAATCCGGTATCAAATCATTGTCATTATCAAAATCAGGACACCCATCCTGATCCATCACCCCATCAACATCCTCAGGAACATCCCGACATTTATCAAGTGAATCAGGAACCCCATCTTTATCATTATCAGTATCAGGACACCCATCAGCATCCTCAAACCCATCTATATCTTCCCTTAGATCCGGGCATTTATCGGCCGGATCATCTACCAAATCCCCATCCCTGTCGGGACGTTTAAGAAAATCATTCCACCCGATCTGAACGGTCACACCCCATACAGGATAGTTGGTGGCTTCATACTTACGATTTTTATCATTTACATCATATAAAAACTTTGTCTGGCGTGAAGAAAGATCAAAGTCTCCCATGCATGTAAAAGTCATCCCACTATTTGATCGAAGTGAGATGCCTGGAGACCACCGTAAATAATCTGCATTAATCCAGAAACCGTTTCTGACATGCGTAAATGAAGTCTTTGTCATGATATCAGTAAAAAGGGTAATTGACCGTGCAGGACAATACTCCAGCCCGCCCCCCAACACCAAAAGTTCATCGGTATTCTTGTTAAATGTTAATCTTACACCACCATTACCATGCAACTTGATACGTGGTGTACATAGAGATAACAATACCAGTGATGAAAATTCGGGGCTTTTATTGGAATAGGTACCGATTATATCGTAGGTAGTTACTCTGGAAGCAGTTTTTAACATTTTAACGTTCCAAAAGTTTCTTGGAATTGTTCCATTTTCCTGACTGCCTGTAGGAAAACTCAGTGAAGTGTACAATCCTGATTGAAACAGATTTTCTTCTTTAACCGGAACTCTTAGTTTCAAATCAATCTCAAGATCACCAAAACCAGCTTCGGGTTCAACATTTTCGAGTATATCAAAATTAAAAGGAATATGGATAGCCGCATCTAAAAAATCGGTTATACCATAGGCAATAGCAGGATTAATAGTGCACAGGGTTAATTTTGGGTTTAAAGTATCAAAACCAGGTCTATTCTCATCTTTTGGCTTAATCAATTGAACAATCTGTGAGTTTGAAGATGCAAAATCGAAATTAAAAAAGAGTGAAAGATGTGAAACACCTAATGTCTGAGCAGAAATAACCTGTTTTAACCCTACCTGCCCAGATTCATTCTGGACCGGGTTAATCAAAGAGAATGCGGACGAATAAACCGCTGCTATAAAACAAAAAACTTTTACCCGATTAATCATTCTGAACTCAATGCTACTTTCGTGTGTACCCGAACCAGTTTTATAAATATAATACATCCGCATATTTTACCTGCAATGAGCTGAGAAAATAAAAATTACTTTATCGACCGGCGATAGGCAAATTGAACCGGTTAAAATAATTTATCTTTAATTGCCTTTTCCATTCTTATATAATAATGAGGGGATCAATAGACACCCGAAGAAATTACTTTCTTTAATCGCATTTAAGATGCATTAGAATACAACAGGGGATTTATGAAAATCAATGAACAGCTTCTGGATAAAATTCAGCACATTTCAAACTTGCCAACACTCCCCCAGATTGCATCTCATCTGATACATGTTATCAATGATCCTCTCACATCTGCATCAGATGTCGGGTTTATCATTGGACAGGACCTTTCACTTTCAGCAAAAGTGCTACGTCTGGCGAATTCAGCATTCTATGGCATTCCACGAAGTATCACTAATATAAACAATGCTGTGGTGGTTCTTGGAATTAAAGTGATTAACACGATGGTGCTAAGCCTGACAGTATTCGATCTATTCCCTGAAAATAAAAATGCACCAACAATATTCGATAGAAAAAAATTCTGGCTTCATTCTCTCAGCTGTGGAATCATCGCTAAATTTCTGGCAGCAAAGGTCAAAAAACTCATACTGTTCGATCCGGAAGAAGCCTTTTGTGCCGGACTTCTTCACGATATTGGTAAAGTTATCATGGAACAGTACCTTCATGATGATTTCCAGAATGCACTTGCATTGTCTCTGGAAAAAAATATTACTTGTTATGAAGCTGAAATGGAGATTTTTGAATTTTCACACTGTGATGTTGCTCAGTGGCTTACGCAGAGCTGGAGTTTGCCATTTGATATCCAGCTTCCGATGATCTATCATCATAACCCGCAAAGTGCGCCACAATGCCAGGAAATAGTTCTGCTGTGCCATCTTGCTGATATTATCTGCTATGAAGCAGGTGCTAATATTGACACAAAGTATAAGACTCCTGACCTTATTCCTGATACAATCGAAGCATTAAAACTTACCCCGGCAGATATTGAAGAAGTAAAAAACGTCTACCCGAAAGAACTTGAAAAACTGTCGACATTTCTGGAAATTGCACGGAATTAGATAAGAAAAAAAGGCTGTCCCACCAACAGATGGAACAGCCCTCTATACATTAGGACGCATTGGGAATCTTATACTGGTTCAATACCAATCAACGGCTGGCCTTTTTCAACGCCCTGACCATCTTTTGAGATAAACTTAACAATCTTGCATTTGACAGCTGCGTTGATCGGATTGAACAATTTCATAGCTTCGACAATACAAACTTTGTCACCGGCATTGACAATATCACCCTCTTTCACAAACCGTTCCTTACCCTGACCAGGAGAACTGTAAAATGTTCCTGTCAATGGAGCATTGATTGTTTGTGAGTATTCAGCTTTTTCAGTCTTGGAAGGTACAGCTGGTGCTGCAGCTTCAGCTTTTAGTGCACTGGCAGCAACAGCTTTCGGTGCAGCAACGGTTTCTGAAACAGCTCTTGCAACTGAAGGTGCCGCAACAGAAGATGGTGTTCCTGCAGTCCGTACAGCGATGGTGAAATCACCTTTACGGAAAAGCAGCTCTTCAAGAGAGAGACCATCAATTTTACCCATCAGTTCACCTGCGATATTCTGGAATTTATCAGGGAAAGCCGATGTTTCTGATGCGGATACCGGTTCAGGTTCTGGCACTTGTGCAGGTTCTGCGGCTTTTGGAGCTGCAGGAGCAGCTGTCCCCAGCATCTTTTTCAGTTCAAGATCTGCAGGAGTTTCCGGGCGCTGATCAGCAGGTGCTGCGCGATACTTGAAAAATTCAAGTGATGGTTCCGGAAGCATTACGTACGAAATAATATCTTCTTCTTCAACGATGAATTTCGGATCAATACCATCGGTTGCTTTTGGCAACATCGGGCTGAATTTATCAGCAGGACGATGAGTGATCGGTTTTTCATCACCAAGAATTTTCTTGATAAATTCATCACTGATCGGTGCAGGCGAACGCCCGTACATTCCCTTGACATAATCTTTAACTTCATTAGGAATAATTTTATACCGTTCACCAGCGATAATATTCATAACAGCCTGTGTTCCAACGATCTGACTTGTTGGTGTCACCAGTGGCGGGAACCCGAGATCTTCACGTACCTGAGCAACTTCCTTGAGAACTTCCGGCAGTTTATCAAGAGCTTTCTGCATCTCAAGTTGTGATCTGAAATTTGAGATCATACCACCGGGGATCTGATGAACAAGAATGCCCGGATCGATGAATGCAGTTGATGCACTTGCCTGACGGCGTTTTGGTTGCAGTTCATCAAAGTACTTCGCTACTTTTTCGAGAGCTTCGATGTCAAGACCTGCAGAATAGTTTGTTTCTGCAAAAATCGCAGCCATGGTTTCCACCGGCGGCTGTGATGAGAATCCTGACATTGGAGAAATTGCACAGTCGATCGCACCTGCACCGGCACGTACACCTTCCACATAGGTTGCTATGGCCATACCGCTAGACATGTGAGAGTGGATCTGAATCGGGATATTTAATTCTTTGATAAGTGCTTTTACCAGGCGTTCAGCACCAATTGGCGAAAGAATACCGGCCATATCCTTGATACAAAGTGAATCAATACCAAGAGCTTTCTGCTCTTTTGCATACCCGACAAATTTTTCGATAGTATGAACCGGAGAAATCGTGTAACACAATGTACCCTGTGCATGACCACCATGTTTCTTGACCGCCTTAATTGCCGCTTCGAGATTTCTTGTATCGTTAAGCGCGTCGAAAACACGGATAATATCAACACCATTTTTGCAGGCAAGTTTTACAAATCTATCTACGACATCATCTGCATAATTGCGATAGCCAACCAGATTCTGTCCACGAAGCAACATCTGAAGAGGTGTGTTTTTAGCTTTTGACTTGATCTGTCTGAGGCGTTCCCAGGGATTTTCGCGTAGAAAACGTAAACAAACGTCAAATGTTGCACCACCCCAGCATTCAAGAGAATAGTACCCGACATTGTCAATCACATCGATGATTTTAAGCATATCATCGGTGCGCATACGGGTTGCCCATAAGGACTGGTGAGCATCACGAAGTGTCGTATCGGTGATACGAAGTGGTATTTTGTGCAGCTGATCTTCAGTTTTTTCTTTCTTATCCATAATTCAGAATTTCCTTATGTTATCTGTTGAATTTTCCCATTGCCGAAAATTTTTCAAAGCGTTTAGATAAAAGTTTTGAAGTTGAAAGCCCTGTAAGTTTCTTTATCTGTTTTAAAAGGGCCTCCTTTACATTTTCAGCTGTTTTCTGTGGATCGGTATGTGCGCCACCAACAGGTTCCGGTATAATCTCATCGATTACACCAAGTTCCAGCAATGATTTGGCAGTAATTTTAAGTGCTTCTGCAGCATTTGATGAAAACGATGCATCACGCCATAAAATACCCGCACACCCTTCCGGAGAGATAACAGAATATACTGCATAAGCGAGCATGGTCACAGAATCAGCAACAGCAATTCCAAGCGCTCCACCACTTCCGCCTTCACCAGTAACAACAGTGATAATCGGTACTTTGATCTTTGCCATTTCGGTAAGGTTACGCGCAATTGCTTCATGCTGACCGCGTTCTTCTGCATCAAGCCCCGGAAATGCTCCCTGTGTATCAACAAAGGTAATAACCGGAACATTGAATTTCTCGGCTAGTCTCATTAACCGTAACGCTTTGCGATACCCTTCAGGTTTGGCCTGACCGAAATTTCGCTTGATATTCTCATCAAGTGTTTTGCCCTTGCTGTGCCCGATAAGCATTACTTTTTCTTTACCCAGCATGGCAAACCCACCGATCATCGCATGGTCATCACCAAAACATCTGTCTCCATGAAGTTCGATAAAATCGGTAAATATATAGCTTACATAATCGTAAAGGACCGGACGTCTCTGATGACGTGCTACCTGGACTGTCTGCCAGGGGGTCAGATTTTCGTATATGTCTTTCTTGCTCTTAAGCAGCTTTGCTTCCAGTTCAGCAAGCTGTGCATTAAAATCTGTCTTGTTTTCGCTGTTTATATTTTTAAGCTTTTCGATTGCTTTTTCCATTTCAGCAACCGGCTTTTCAAAATCGAATTCACTCATTTTACATCCTTATCGGTTATAGTATGAAAGGATTCCCGCAAGCGTATTTTTCAAATCCTTGCGATGTGCAACCATATCCAGAAAACCATGCTCCAGCACAAACTCTGAAGTCTGGAATGAATCCGGGAGTTTCTGTTTAATTGTATTTTCGATAACACGACGACCGGCAAAACCGACAAGTGCACCAGGTTCTGCAATATTGACATCGCCAACCATCGCATATGATGCACTCACACCACCGGTAGTCGGATCTGTCAGAACAGAGATAAACGGGAGTTGTTTTTCGTCAAGACGGGCAATCCCGGCACATGTCTTGGCCATCTGCATCAGCGATAAGATACCCTCATGCATACGTGCACCACCTGATGCAGAAAAGATTATATACGGAAGTTTATGTTCATAAGCATAGTTTGCTGCAAGAAGGATCTTTTCTCCTGTCCCGCTGCCAAGACTTCCGCCAAGAAACCTGAAATCCATTACAGCAATGACAACCGGGATATCTTTGATCTTCCCGGTTCCGGTTACTACCGCTTCATTGAGCCCGGTCTTTTTTCTCGCCTGTTCAACCTTTGCGGTATAAGGACCTTTTCCATCAACAAAATTGAGTGGATCTGCCGGTGAAATTGTTTCATTCAGTTCTTTAAACGTGCCAGAATCCAGTGTGAAACCGATTCTTTCATACGCGGTGATTTTACCATGTGCACCGCATTTTGGACACACATGTAAATTATTAATGTAATCCTGCTTGAATACATGGGCTTTACACTTCGAGCAAATTTCCCATATATCTTCTGAGCTCTCTTTTTGTGCCTCACGCTCTGACTTGGTTTTTATAAACCAGGGCATGCTCACCTCCGGTACATCGT
>JBNKZD010000196.1:0-63027 GCA_050301235.1 Chitinispirillaceae bacterium
TTGTATAAAGACTTTCGAAACTCCGCTCTTTAACTTTGCAAATTTTAAATAAGTGTCAGAAATAGGGTAAACGAACTCATCACACTCCCTTCCAACATGCACAGATTTTGCAATCTGACTGCCGATTGCCACACATACCGCGAGTTTTTTTCCCGGAGTATTTAATGATTCACCAAGTGTGTCGAGTTTGAACTGCATCGTTATGGCATCAGTCATATCCTGAGGTAATTTCCATAAGGGAAACAATCCGGCAATCAGATCATTATGGTTTACACTGAACAATTCGGTCTGAACGTCAATAAAATGTCCCCCCGCAGAAGCTGTCTGTTCAAGCGCCCGCTCAAAAACCGGTGACAGAAACTCATCAAGCAGGATAATGCCCAGATCATGCAATAGTCCAACAAGAAATGCAGTTTCTGTATTAATATCACCAATCAGCTTGGCAATTTTTTCACTTATCAACCCAACAATCAAAGAGTGATACCAGAAATCAACCCTGTCAAACCCGGAGTTTTTGCTCTCTTTTTTAAATAACTGCATCACATGCATGCCCATCACAATTTTCCGTGTTTCATTGAACCCAATCCGGACTATTGCATCCTTTATTGAAGTTATCCGGTGGTTGGCACTGGCAAAGAAGACTGAATTTGCCACTTTTAAAATATGTGTGGAAATCGATGGATCACTGACAATCGCTTGCGCCAGATTGGAAGCACCCGATTTCTCGTTTTGCGAAATCTGCAAAACTTTTGCGACTGTAAAAGGAAATGCAAGCAGTGCGGAAATATGTCGCACCATAGCTTCAATTTTTTGCATCGGAAGTGCATCCGAGTTCAGAATAAGTTCAAGATCTTTTTCCTTATCCGTCTGCTCCGGAGGTGCAGAAAACGATTTACCCTGAGTTTTCAACATCTGTCCGAAAACTTTTAGTAATGTTGAGAATTTTAACGGACGCTCCATATAGAGAGTAAATCCACTCTGACTTATCCCGTTTTTGACCATTTCGTCAATTTTTTCGCCATAACCTGCAATGGGTATTGTTTTGGTTCGCTTATAGGCCCGCAGCCTTTTGGCAAAAGCCAGCTGTTCTATACATATATGAGGCAACTCAATAAAAACGATATCGGGTATGTATTGAAGAATCATTACATAATTCTGGTAGGTCGGTTTTGAGAGGATGACCTTCACTCCTCGTTGTTCAAATGCAGTTTTAAGAATTTGCTCTTCCCGCTCATTTTGAATCATTATGATAAGTGTGATCATATGGTTATGCCACTTGAAGTCTTGAATTGCTGCATTTTAGTTCTTTGTCAGTATAGCATGAAGGATGAAACTTTTCAATGCTGATACTTTTCCAGAAAATAATGGTGGGTGAGCTAACGTTTTGATCACAGATTTGTGGAAATTACCTCTTTAATCAGCATGATGATCTTTTCAGTTCCACTCTGCAGTGTATTGAACTTTTTCATTGCATCAGCCATTTCATCACGCTGTGCAAATGCTTCATCTACTGATTCAACAAGTGTTACTGATGTTAATGCATCCTGAAGCAATACACGACTGAATCCCATTTTTTCAAAAGAACGGGCATTAAGCACCTGATCACCTCGACTTCCAGCCCCAAGAGGTATCAACAGTGATGGTTTCTGAAGCGCCAGCAATTCAAAAAGTGTGGTTGCACCAGAACGGGATATGACCAGATCCGCTGCTGCCAGAAGATGAGCCAGTTCATCCTTAACGTATTCGAATTGGGTATAGTTCTCAACAGCGCTTCCAAGATTGCCCTTTCCACATAGATGACAGATATTGTATGCTTGAAGAAGGCTGGGCAACGATTCCCTGATAACTGTATTTATTGTTACCGACCCCTGACTTCCTCCAATAATTAACAGAATCGGTTTATTCCCACTGAAATGGCACAGTTCCATTCCTTTATCCTTTGTGCCATTGAGTAGTTCCTGGCGGATTGGCAGACCGGTATTTATACGTTTGTTTTTTGGAAGATAATTGGCGGTTTCTTCAAAGCTGTAACAGATTTTTTTGGCAAAAGGAATCGAAAGACGGTTTGCAAGTCCCGGTGTGATATCCGATTCATGAATAATTACTGGTATTCGCAACAGAGCAGAGGCCCAGACAACCGGTACCGAAACAAATCCACCTTTACTGAAAACAACCGCAGGTCTGATTCGAATCAAAATAAAAAGGGACTGAAAAAAACCTGCCGCAATCCGGAAAAGATCAGTCAGATTTTTCAAATCAAAATAGCGTCTTAATTTACCGGTACTTATGCAATAAAATGGAATTTTTTTTTCGGTAATGAGTGTCTGCTCAATCCCCTTGCCACCAATATAGGATACTGTAAATCCCTCACGCTGCAATGCCGGAAGCAATGCGATATTTGGAGTGACATGCCCGGCAGTCCCTCCACCTGTCAATACAATTTTCTTCATGACAATTCCTTTTCCAGGTTTAATTACCTGTTAAGATCGTACAACTACTTTTCAAAATAATCATCAAGAACCCTTGTTGCCTTTGTCGAAACAATCGGGTCCCGGATACCCCGGTTACTAATCTCCCTTAATGGCGCAACAGCACGTTTATCCCCAAACTCCCCCAGTTTTTCAGCTGCTCTTATCCTTGTACGTATACTTCCGGCATGCAACAGATCGAGAATATATACTTCAACCATATCAACCTTACGATTGGACCTTGTGCATATTTTTACTGCGTTCCATCGAAGCCAGTACCTGTTATCTTTTGTCCAATCATCCAGATGAGATTCAACGACATCGTCGAGCGGACCTGTACACAAATTCAGTAACGACTCAGATGCATCATCTGCAGACAAAACATTCTCAATATCATTTAACAATTCATCACGTTGATCTCTGATCGTACGCCCTCCCCCATTTTCGACAATCTCGGTAAACAGTCTGAGTGCACCACTGAAATTCTCATTATTGAGTGCAAGACGAGCCTTAACCAGTGCAGTTTTAATATCTTTGCCACGTTTCTCAATAAGGCCAGCTGTTTTTTTTATGCTGTCAACATTGGCAGAAAGCATACGATCGATGTCCTTCTCAACTTTTTTGAATCCATGCGACTTCCTGACCTTTACCAGAGTTGATTTATCATTATTACAGGATGGTTTTATGATGAATGGAAGAAAAAGGAGCACCACAAATGACACGAGTAAAACCAGTGATATTTTTCTGTGGCTTAACAGATAGCCAGTAACAACGGGAAGATTTCTGGTTGTAGAAGATTTTATTAAACGCCAGATTTTTTTAACGAATGATTTGCAGAACCGGTACCCCCTGTATGCAATTTTTTTAAGTATGGCAAAAAGATCGCAACAGATCTCACGGAAAAGGCGTGTACTCTCATGCGTTAAGGCTTTCCTCATGAACTCACTGATAAGTTCCGTTATCGTCTCTGCCCGTTCACGGCTGTTCAAACCGTTCCCGTTATCAGTGTGAGAATTTTTTTTGATAGAATCAAGTATTTCGCGCGCAGAACCGATCCGTTTCTCACGATCAGGCTGCAACAACCTGGTTGTCAAAGCTGTAAACTCATCAGGAATATTCTGACGAAGTTCTGCCATCGGCTGATATTGACCGTTCACCGTAGCAAAAAAGGTCGAAGGAATGCTCTCCTTAATAAAAGGATGTTTACCGGTAATCAATTCATACAGAACTATACCGAGAGAAAACAGATCTGACCGGAAGTCGATTTTACTCCCATCGATCTGTTCCGGCGACATGTATCCCGGAGAACCGATGCTGTTTCCCTCCTGAGTCAATCCTGTCCATGGAGCTTTCGCGACACCGAAATCCGCCAGCTTCGCAATCGATGTGCGTTCATCAATAAGTATATTCTGAGGTTTGATATCACGATGAATGATACCCATATCGTGTGCATACAGAAGTGCAGAAGCAAGCTGTGTGATAATCATCTGTATATTATCAAAAGAAAGTTGTTTCTGAGAACGAAGATGCTGATCGAGCCGCATCCCTTTCACAAATTCAAATGCAATCCAGGGATCACCATCATCCTCACCGGCATCGTAGATAGTAACTATTGACGGGTGGTTCATCCGTGCCGAAGCTTTGGCTTCAAGATTGAAACGCTTGATATATTCATTCATCGTTTCATCATCATTGTGATTTTTTATTGCAATGACCTTAAGCGCGACAAGCCTGTCCAGAACCGGATCTTCAGCCAGATACACCCGTCCCATTGCCCCCTCACCCAGGAGTTTCACAATCTGATAACGACCGTATGCACGTTTTTTTATATCTATTTCCATTCACTCCCCAATTGGATAAAATACTTCCATGAAAACAATTAAAACAGCTGTAACACACTACCAGGGAAAAAAAGTAGATTTCATTACATGAATATGTTACTACTGCATAATGAAGATTTTATTCCGTCATCATCAACATGCGTCAGAATTAATGATTACCGCTATAAACACATTCTCACAGTACTCAAATCTCAGATCGGCGATAAAATTAAGAGCGGTCTTAAAAATGGTTTGATGGGAGAAGGTATCATCACTGCAATTACCGATTCATTTGTAGAATTGAATGTCATTCTTGATCAGCCACCGCCACCTCCACTTCAGTGTACCCTTATCGTCGCTTTACCACGCCCAAAAAGCCTTCGAAAGGTAATCGAATGCAGCGCTTCACTGGGAATTAAAAAAATCTACCTGATTGGAAGTTATCGGGTCGAAAAAAGTTTCTGGAACACACCGTTTTTAAAAACAGAACAGATGAATCAGTTCGTTGTTAACGGACTGGAGCAGGCAAAAGACACCACTCTTCCAGAAATTCGCACAAAAAGATTTTTTAAACCCTTTGTCGAAGATGAATTGCCGTTGATTTCCTTTAATACACTACGTCTGATTGCCCACCCTTACGATGCAGTCGCATGCCCCTCCAGACCAGATTCACCTGTTACACTCATCATTGGTCCGGAGGGGGGATTTATTCCATTTGAAATTAATATCCTGAAGCGCCAGGGATTTCAGCCTGTGACAACTGGTGAGCGCATTTTGAGAGTGGAGTATGCGATTCCGACATTGATAGGACGACTATTTTAGGATAATATAAGAGATAAATCACATTTTTATTAATTTTAATAAACCAACAATTTTATATCATTCACTAAGCTATATATTATAATTCTTTATTCTGTCTTTCAAAGGTTATCATTTTCATGAAGCAGCGCAATCCGGCTATACAAAAAGCTGTCTCATTTATTAATGAGATGCTTGAAAAGGGGATCTGGAAACCAGGTGATCTTCTTCCCTCAATAAGCCAGTTGGCCTCATCCGCCAAAGTGAGTACTGTTCCCATGTGGAAGGCTGTTCATCAACTGGACAGTGAAGGTATTCTTGAAGTGTTGCATGGCAGTGGTACCAGAGTAAAATCAATCACAGAAGAGGTCCAGGGTACAATCCGTAAGGGCTGGCTTGGCTTAAGAGACAGAATTCATAAAGATATTCTCAGTGGTATGTATCCGGCAGAAACACTGATGCCCTCTCTTAAAGAACTCAGAGTTATCTACGGTGTAAGTTATCCGACGTTACGCAAGGCTCTTGACAACTTGGCAAAGGAAGGTGTGATAGTCTCTGAACACCGCACCTTCCGGGTCGTCACATTCGCATCAAAAAAAGCACATGCATCAATTGTACTGCTTGGCTGGTCGGGACCAGGTGTGGAGATTCAGGACAGAACACCATGGGGTGAAGAGTTTTTGAGAATATGCGAAAACCAGTGCTCCAGAATGAAAATCAATCTTCAGATTGTCCGGTTCACCGGTGAAGAAAATGATATTCAGTTTTATTCTGTTGATGGTAATACTCCTGTAAAGCTCAATGATGAGCGTCCGGTTCTTGGATATCTTGTCTGGGCAGAAAGCCCGGGCAACATGTACCGTCAGGTGCTCAACCTCATATCCCGGTTTAAGAAACCTGTCGCGGTCCTTCAGGAAGGAAGCAAACTGGATATTAACGATATTGCAGAAAATTGTAAATATCTTCAGGTATTTTCGATTGCAACAAGTTCAAATGCAGCCCGCGCAGTTGCATCTTTTCTCAAACATCAAGGCCATCACACCATAGCCTATTTTTCTCATCTGCACAAATCCGACTGGTCACAAGCCAGGTTACATGGACTTCGTGAAGTCTACTCACGAACCGGAGAGCTGACATCGGTATACTCTTATTCGTTAAACCACATTCGTTATCTTCACGAATTTTCGGATGCGATAAAACAACCTGAGCAATTTCTTAAAAAAATCTTTCCTTATAATGATAAAAAAAGTACAGTTCCTCAATTAATCCTGAATGCATTTTCCAGTATGAAAAACATGTTGTCACTTCAGGTACAGGACTCTGTAATACAGAGATATCTTTATCCGCTTTTCAGCAAAGCCATTTTAATCAACCAGTGTACCGCATGGGTTTGTTGCAATGATACGACTGCACTGATGGCTCTTGACTTTATAAAAAAACACTCACATAGAAAAATTACGCTTATCGGTTTTGATGATACTTTTGAAGCATTCCGCAAGGGGCTCACCTCTTACAACTTCAATATCCAGGCACTTGTTCAACTTATGCTTAACCATGTAGTCAATCCGGCAATTATGCTTTCTTCTAAACGTACACGGGCCGTCGAGATTGAAGGTATGCTTGTCGAACGTCAAACAACTTTTAAGATCGAACAGGATTCGGGGCATCATCACTATACCCACTGATCGCCCATGCAGTCCAGGAACAGAAAACAACCGTTAATGAGATTGCTCAAACGATGTCAAACGCAAGCATATCTGCTGGTAAAATTGCAGAAAATACACGAAACTCTTCCAAAAATCTTGATGAGATTTCTGGCGCGATTAACGATGTTGATTCGATCTCAAACCAGTCACAAAAAATTATTGGAGAGATAAATGCAGTTATTGCCCAATTATCAAGCATTGGATCTAATCTCAATATCATGATCCACCAGTTTAAATTGTAGATTTTTATTGTTATCATCACTGCGTTATTGTAACTTATAAGAGAACAGGGCTTGGTGAACAATTCAGGTGTTTGATAGCTTATAATTTATGCGTTTAAATAAACGATCCCGGATTCCGGGACCGTTTGACACGAAACCTGTAACCGTTCACTATAATCCTAAAAAACGCAGTGGCTTTAGGAGGATAACGCGTAATCTATTGCGCATAAAGGTATTCAGGCCTTTCGGTCTTATCACCGGTCGATAAAACCTTCAAGACCTTCAAACCTTTCTGCATCAATATCTTACGGTTCTCCACCGTCATCTACTGCGGTTTTTAGGATAATGTATTCCGTTTTGGGATACTTCCATGCAATACAACCTCCATTCATGGAAAAACAACTATGGACTCACCAGCACAAAAACCCCAGAAAAGCATCGATAAGAAAAATCTTTCTATCCGTACCATGCTCGCTTCTATTGAACGGACATTTCTTCCGGTAGGATCGATGATTGGTAAATACCGGATCATTGAAGAGATCGACCGCGGTGGCATGGCGGTAGTATACAAAGCCATGCAACTTGATCTTGATAGAGAAGTTGCGCTGAAAGTAATGCCTGCAAACATCACCATTAACCGCAACTTTGTTGAGCGTTTCCTTACTGAAGCACACGCGGTGGCACGTCTGAGCCATCAAAATATTGTTAACATTCATGAAGTTGCGGTTGAAAAAAATATCTATTATCTTGTCATGGATTACATTCCGGGAAAGAATCTTTTCTATCATCTCCATTTTCACAAGCCGAAACTGGTTGATGTGCTTGAAATTATTGCCCGTCTTGCTGATGCATTGGCGTATGCACACGAACAAAAGATCATACACCGGGATCTGAAACTGAATAATGTGATCATGAAAGATAAGCTGACACCGGTGCTTATCGATTTTGGCCTTGCAAAAGCAATGGAAAATGATGACCAGAAGAGTGCTATCACCCGAACCGGTGAAATCATGGGTTCGCCATCGTATATGGCACCAGAGCGGCTTCTTGGGGGAAAGGTTGACCAGCGAAGTGACATCTGTTCACTTGGAATCATGCTGTACGAAATGCTTACATTCAAGAATCCATATCTTGACCAGCGCAATCTTCATCAGACGACAATCAATGTCATGGAAGCAACGCCAATTGCGCCGCGAAAACTGGTCCCCTGGCTGCCGATAGAGATTGAAGCTATCACACTCAAAGCAATGGCCAAAGACCCTCAGTTACGATATCAGACAATGGAAGATCTAAAACTCGATATCCAGCGCTATCAACGCGGAGAAGCAGTTGAGGCACGTCCTCCATCACTGATTTTTTATGTAAAACGATTTGTCAAAAAGTACTGGCCTTTTCTGGCAATAGGCTTTCTTGTTGCAGTTTTTGTATCATCTGTTATTCTATCAATGTACATTCAGAACCGCAAAGAGCAGTCGCACTGGCAACTCATCTATAATGAAAAATCCGGTTTACGTACTTCTCACTCCAACTGGATATTCAGTAATGGTCCGATAGAAAACAACCGGTACTTTTCAATCAAAAACAGCTCTATTTACGCACATTCCGATACAATGGCGTACGCCCGGCTTCAGCAGCGGCTTACACAGGATATTCTCATTGAATGTGATATACATTCTGATTCCGGAAGCTGTTACAATGCTGGTATATTCCTCTTTGGCGACCAGCCCGACAGCGGCATCTGTTTTCACATTAACAAAGGCAGTAAAGGACTCCATGGGGTTACCATGCTGCAGTCCTCATTTCTGCTGCAGGATGCTGAGCCGGTTGAGATTCCGTTTTCATCTGTTAACCATATTGTTATTGAGCGGATTTCAAACTGCATAACATTCAAATGCAATGATGTTATCGTCACCCGAACCTGGGATTTCCGACCGCCTACGGGCAGAGGACATGACCGCATGGGTTTTTTTGTCAATAATGGACGAGCTGTTTTTGATAGTCTTGAAATCTCCCGCCGCGCTACACCACAAGTACCAAGTCCGGCACTTATTGCAGACCGTTTTCAGGAACGTGGCGATTTTGAATCTGCTCTTGATGAATACCAGAGCCTGCTGCAGGATGGAAACAACAACAATATCGCAGCAGAAATCCATCTGAAAATCGCTGACTGCCTTATCAGGCTCAATCGACCCGATGAAGCCTTAAAAACGCTTTACGACAAGAATGTCGACAGGAGAAAGGATGAGTCGATTCAGGCTGAAAAGCTATACCTTGAAGCTATCATTTTTTCGATGAAAAAGAATGAATCTGCTTCTGATAGTGTGCTCAGAATACTTTCGGTCCGCTACCCGTCAAATCCGGTGAATATCTCAGCGATGCTCTCGGCTCTGGAACGATCGGTAACGCATATAAACAGTGAAAGACCGGATCTGGCAGAACGGGAAATTGTTGCACTTATAGACCAATATAAAAGGTTCCCGTACCGATGGGGTAAATTGTACCTTAAACTGCTTCGCTATCATATAGAAAAAGAGCATTATGAAGAAGCACGTAAAATCGTTTTTAATATCACTAATAAACATGATCTGGATATTTCAACAGTCGTGACTGCACGAACAGCTCTTGCCGAAACCTATCTCCATCAAGGTAAAACGGATCAGGCTAAAGAGTTGCTGGACCAGCTGGTTACCGGCCACAGCAGTGTCCCCAATGTCTGGGATGCATGGTTTGATCTTGCAGAAATCTATGAGTACGATTTTTTTTACAAAGATGCCCTTACTCTCTATAAAAAAATCGGTCGCGAATGCCCAAAATCTTCATCAAGATGCTGGTTAGCTCAGATAAAAACCAGTGAACTTCTGATGAAGGATTCTACGGAGCAGAGCAATGCAATATTATCGGAAGTCGAAAGTGATATTCACCCGTTTCCAATCCCCCACCTTATCGCATCTTTTTACAAAGGAAAAGTCCCTGAAAGTGTATTCAAAACGAAATGGCAGCAGTTCTTTCCTGGTGATAACATGTACCTGTATTACTTTGCAAGAAAAGCATCATTCGGAGGAGAACAGGTTATTGCAAAACTCTACCTTAATGAATTGAAACGAAACACATCGAAGAAGAGATGGAGGTATTTCCAGGTGCTGAAGATTCTGAATAATTTTGATCGATGGTGAGACTAAAAAAAAAGGCCACTCAAACGAGCGGCCTTTTTTTTATTTGTTTAAATTATCTAAATGATAACTTATTTAACAAGAGTAACAGGAGACTGCATTGCAACAGCTTTTCCATTAACATCGAAAGCGTTCACTTTTACGATGTACATACCAGCTGGGAGGCTCTTTGTTGCAAAGTTTGTTGCGAAAGCAACAGGCTGTGATGCAATACGTGCTCCATTGCTGCTGAACAGGCTGACTGTTCCATTTGTAAGAGCTTTTGCAATGGTTACATGGATGTTTCCATTGAGAAGTGCTGCATTAAATTCCGGAGCCTTGATTCCTCTAACTTTTTGAATTACAGGTGTATTCCAGCCAGGGAAATAGATGTTATCAACTGCAAATGTACCTGCAACACCTTGTGCACCCTGAACTTTCCACTGGAATTTAGCAAGAGCTGTTTTAATCAGAGGAACATTTTTTGCGCCTTTCCAGTCATCATGCATTTTAAGAGAATCGAGTGGCATTTCTACTGCAACCCATTGACCACCGGTAGCTGGGAAATTTCTGAACCACACAACACCATCACCGCGATGATCTACTCTTGTAGGATTCTTACCATCAGCCACTTCCATACTGTCACTAACTTCAAGGCTGATGTACGGTACATCACCATCAGTTGCATAATGGAAATAGATCTTATCAGCTTTTGCAGCCTGTGCATTCCAGTATTCTGAAGATGATGAATCATATACATTGCAACCGAAACCAACAAAACCTTTAACTTCGACTTCTGTAGTTTTCTGGATAGGAGCACCAAGGGCAAAACCTAAAAGCATACCCTGTCCTTTTCCTTCAGATCCTGATTCAGCTACCCATTCAAGATCAAGGCGCTTAGTTGTTTCATTCTTTTTCGCCCCACTGGTAACTGAAGATGTACCGTTGATAGCACCATCATCATAAGCATACCAGTAGTTTTGTAATGCACCCTCCAATTTGGTAACATTATATGGCTTTGTATCAAAATTTGAAAACAAGCTTTTTGCATCTGGTAGTGGGCTCAAATCAGCTGTCTTTGTCCATAGGAATGGGGAAACAAATTTAAAGGAAGCACCAATAAGCTCAACGTCATCAATGAAAAGTGTGTCATCAGTAACAGTTGAGTTATCTTCAAAGTTTACTTCCCATGCGAGTTTTGTTGCTCTTTTGATATTGTATGGAAGCGCTTTCTTTGCCCATGTCGGAGCAGTGAGATCACCGGATCCTTTTGTTCCGCCAGAAATAGCCACTTCAACTTCAGTAAAGCTTGTTGTTGCAGTAATATCCCATTTGCCATAGTAACCAAAGGGGTTATTATCTTCTGCTGCAAGTTCTGCTGCATTTCCAGATGAAATCGAGTCAATTTCATATGTCTGAACTTTAAAACGAACGGTGAGGTCCTTTTTTGCAGATCTGATTTTAAATTTAACTTTTTCAACACCGGTAAGATCAGCCCATTTACCATCAGCATTGAGCATAGTACCAATACCGATGAAAGGGTTCATGTCCCAGCCAGCTTTGGTTGTGAAAACATCACCAAAAGTGAATGGAGTAACTGCATAGCTGTTGGTACCATCTGTACCTCTGGTGAACTTGTAGTTTTTTACTTTCCAGGTATCACTCTTGTCACCTTTGAATTCACGAGGAACTTCTGTAAAAGGTACATTAATTACAGATGGCGTTGAAGTCGGGGCAGACAGAGGACGATCATTGTCACCCATACCGTTATTATCATCGAAATAGTACCAGTAGTACTCGAACTCATTCTGGTTGTCATCAAACTTTTTATCGACAACCGCGTCAGCGAAAAGAGTTGCTGATGCTACAAGGATTGACGAGATCCCTGCAATAGCAGCTGTAGTTTTGAAAAGACCCATAAAAAACCCCTTTTTAAGGATTAAGTGTAAGAACTTAGAGTTTAGTATTTACTTAAAGAACAAAAATCCAAAATTAAACGCTTCATCAATGTTAGTATTCGTGAATCGATCTGTGGTTCATAGAAAAGAGTTCAGTAACCAAAAGGAGATTACTACCTGTTTTTGAAACAAATTAAATTTAATCATTGCAAATTCGAACATCAATAGATTAATTGCATAAATTACCTCCAAATTAACCGGTTATATTCAACAATTCAAATAAAATCGGGACAATATTCACAATCATAACATACATGTATTACATGTATTAGAAGACTAATATAACAAACTACACTACTCAAGAGCAAAATAAATTAATTTATAGTCAGATTATGGATTGAGATCATCACTACCGTAGAAATTAAAAACATATCACTTTAATATCTTTATAGATAAGTTGTAGTAACAATCCTACAATTTTTGAACTTTATTCAACTGTAATGTAACTATATTTTATGGTTGCAGATTTCTATTATTATTCATTCTATATGATGAGAAAAACAATATTAATTTAAGCGCTTTAAAAAGGGGCAGCGATAAATGACGAGAAAGTTTGTTACAATTTCAGCAATGTGTGCAGCACTGCTCTGTTCTGTCGTTTCTACTCACGCAGAAACAGCAGTTCAACGCCATGGAAAATTGAAAACCAGAGATCAGTACCTGTTAAATGAACATGATTCCATCGTGCAACTCAGAGGAATGAGCTTCTACTGGACGACTCCCGGATGGAACGGTACTCAGTGGTACAATGCATCAACCCTTGATGCTCTTGTGGATACATGGAAATGCACTGTCGTCCGTTTAGCGTATGACACTCAAAATGGCTGGAACGACCTTTGTGTTCCGGTTCTCAATCGTTGTATCGAAAAAGGTATATATGTCATTATAGACTGGCACTCACACAATGCCGAAACTCAGGAATCAGCTTCGATAAATTTTTTCAAAGAACAGGCTAGAAAATATAAGAATACCCCGAATGTTATTTTCGAACCATACAATGAACCAAAATGGTCCGGCGGTGCGCAGCCCGAAGTAGGTGATCTTGCGAACGCTCTGAAAACCTGGGCAGCTATTAAGGGATACCTTAAAAATGTAACAAAAGCAATCCGTGCCGAAGGTGCAGAAAACCTGGTAATTCTGGGAACGCCATATTTTGCTCAGTTTGTTAATGTTGCTGCCAATGATCCCATTGTTGATGATGGTGGTAAACCTTTTACTAATGTAGCATATGCATTCCACTTTTATGCCGCTAGCCATGGACAAAATGCTTACTATGTAAAAAATGGCAGTACAGGTGGCATGGAACCAAGTTATCTTGGCCCGGCACTGAATAAAGTGCCGGTTTTTGTTACAGAATGGGGCACAACACATTCTGATGGCGGTCAGGATGGCCATAATTACATTGATGAAACGAATACCGACTGGTGGTTTACCAACTATTTAGACAAAAACCACCTTAGCCATTGTAACTGGTCTGTATCATCATTTCAACCTTCAAGCGCTTTTAACGGCAGCCCCAATTCACCCAGTCAGTCAGGTGCTGTAGCAAAAAAGCACATTGCAGTTTCAACAAAAGATTACTGGGCCATTCCCGATATTTTTGGTAAAAAGGGTCCTGCAGGTGACTCTACCTTTACAATGCCTGGTACTCACCCTGCTGTTGGCTATAATAAATACTCAGGAGCAAATTTCTCAGCTGGTAATCTTCCATATCTTCTGAGAGATGATACGTCTATGGTTAGAACATCTAAGAATAAAGCTATTTCGGTATCTTCAAGTGTCGGCTCAGATGAATGGGTTGAGTACAGTATCAAGTCCTCGTCAGCAACTAAGAATATTTTACTGCGGTATCTTGCTTTCAATGGGACTGGAACTATAGATATCGACCTGGATGGTAAAAAAATTGCATCTGCCACACTGGAAAAAACGAAAGCTGATTCTTCATGGAATTTCAAATTTGTTACAGCTGCAATCAGTGCCGGCGATCACAAATTACGGTTTAATTTTACAGGAGCAACAGGTTCAGGATACTTTCTCCAGTGGTTTGAACTAACCAACGCGGATAATGTAAGTAATGTATCAGTAAAACGTTTCTCAGCAAATGACAATCTTTTTACTATCTCTCAATCCAGTAATGGATTAACATTCTCTCTTTCAGCAGCACATCCCTATCACTCCTGCAAAGTACACACTATCGATGGCAGAACACTTTTATCTGCACCTATCGCAAATGGAATTGAAACCATTTCTTTAAATAAAATCCCGGCAGGAACATATCTTGTTTCCTTTATTGGCAAAGAGATTTCATCAGTACGTAAAATTATTGTAAACAGCAAGTAATTTGTTCTTCGACGGGTAGCGTTACATAATGTAATGCTACCCATTAAAAACAGTTAATAGTAAAATATTCACTCCAAATAGACAGGAGCATTATACAAATGAAAAAATTTTTATTTTGTACCGCAGTATTTGTTACTGCTGCACAGTTATTTGCATCTTCAGGGGATTTAGGTGCCCTTCATAAAAAAGTAATTCAATTTTACGGGTACCAGCGTGCTGGACTCAAAACTGGAAGTGCTTACAACCTTAACAGTGGATGGGCCAATGCAACTCACAATGGTGATAATTACAATGGCAGCCCCCTTGACGGTGGATGGTATGATGCTGGTGACTATGTAAAATTTGGTATGAACCTTGGTTACACAGTTTATTGTTTGTTAAAAGGATACGACTTTTTTCCGGGTGGCTATTCTGATGAATACAAATTTGACCACTCATCCGGAGCAAACCAGATCCCGGATATCCTTGATGAGGTTAAATTCGCCACAGATTATCTATGCAAAGCGGTAATTAATGAAAATACCATCGTCCTTGATGTTGGAAATGCTAATTCGGACCACAGCCTTCCTATAACTCAAAGGGCAAACAACCCAGATGGTAGAAGCGGTAGTGAAATTTACCTTTGTACTGGTGCTGATATTCCACTCACCTATGCTGCATGTCTCGCACTAATGTCGACGCTTTACCGTAAATATGATTCCAAGTACGCAGATGACTGCCTCGCCAAAGCGAAGGTTGCATTTGCTTTCGGTAAGAAAAAAGTGGATGCAGGTGGAGAAGGCAATCTCTATTGCAGACCTCAGGGTGAATTCTACGATTACGAGAAGGATTCAAAAACCGGGCTATACATGAACCGTGACATTACCGACAGAATGGTTGCAGCAGGTGTGGAGCTTTATCGTGCTACAAATAAAACAGGCGATCCTGTTTACAAAGAATGGGCAAAAAAAGGTGCTCCGGGAGGTTTCAACTGTATAGGTTTTGAACTTATCAGCCCACTGGCTTCTATTGAAATCTGGCGTCAGGGATTAGGTGGTTACGGTGGCCTTGCAGGAAATGTTGGTTTTCTCAAAAATCACATTCAGGAATCCGGCATGTTTAAAGGTGTATTTCAGAATAATGGCTGGGGAACTGCTGCTGATGTTGGTACTGCAGCATTTGAATTTGGTCTTGCGTATGTCGTTACTGCTAACACAACAGACCGTGACGCTTATTTGAACTTATGTAAAACACATATTGACTGGGTCACCGGAAAGAATCCTAAAAACCAGTCATTTGTGTGTGGTGTCAATGGTGGCCCAACCAGCATTCACTACAGAAGCAGTGCAAAAGCTCCAATCCCGGGTGCTGTTGTAGCCGGACCGGATCCATCTGGGAACTGGGAGAATAACGGTGATCGTTATGAGTTTACAGAAGTAGCCATCAACTACAATGCAGGTCTTGTTGGTGCACTTGGATTTCTAAGAGCACTTACAAACAACTCCGATGAGTTTGTAAAAGTTACGACCCCTTTCTCTGCAACTCCAAAAGATAACATCGACTTTACAAAAGGAACTGTAAAATTTTCTGCAGCATTCTCTAAATCTGTTGAATGGACTATCGAAATTAACGGCCAGATGGGCTCGAAGAAAATAACCAAAACAAGCAACTCCATTAGTGAAACATGGGATGGCAGCGCTGATGAAGGTCTGTTTCTTGCCGGTGAAAAAGTTACTGCAAGTATCTCGATTAAAGGCGATCTTGTCGCCTACGATATTGTTAAAACTGCCGGTCTGGAGATGTCTATTGCTGCAGCGAAACCAATTGTATCAACAAGTAAGGATGTGCTTATTGATGATTTTGAAGATGCTGACCTTGTTAACAAAGTTAATGGCACATGGTCAAATGGTGGAAATGTTACCGGCCTGAGTGCAACTAAAGTATCAGCAACAACCGATGGTAGTGCTAAAGTACTGAAGATGGGGGGCTCAAGTTATGCTACAGATCATTCAAAGTGGCTGAGTATCAGAGGAACCCTCAATAAAGACAGTACTGCAGTCGACCTCAGCAGTGCAACGTCAATTTATTTTCGTTTGAAAGAGTTGAATAAAGTATACAATATACGTGTTGAGTTGGAACAGACAGATATCACCGCTGGAGAGTATTACGGAATAACAATTCCTGTTACTAATCTATATAATACCTACAGAGTAAAACTCTCCGATTTTACTCAACCGGACTGGAAAAAAACCGAAAAAGCCAAAAACCTCAAATCGATCAAAGCAATCCGCTTTGCAGTCTATGACTCGGTTGGTTCGGTTAATCTCATCATTGACGATGTTAAAATTGAAAATTTCAATGGTACCCCTGGAGTTGCTTTACATAGTTCTATTACAAACCGTATTTTCAACCAGTCTTTTAATAACGGTATCATTCAGTTTGCAGTTCCTCAGAAGGATCAGGGAATCCTCGACTTTACCGTTTTCAATATAGCTGGTAAAGTTGCCCTCAGCAGATCGTTCAATACTAAAGGTGTCAATACAATCACGCTACCACTCACAACACTACCCTCAGGGATGTATACAGTGGTTACATCACTTAACGGAATACCTGTTGGTGAACGGATGAAGATTGTAAATACCCGATAGCCTTCAAATCAATTCATTTTAAAAAAAAGACACTCTTCGTAGTGTCCTTTTTTTATTATACAGAATAAAACTCTCCTTTAATTCATTACAGCAAAAAGTTTTTCATTTTACTAAAATAGCTGCAATTTCACCCAATATGATGGTATATTTTATTTATACACGATTTTCTGATCAATAGCTCTGATTTAACTTTTAATTAATATAACCACCAGTACTGATCCAGGATAATCAGCGCACTCATAAGATGCAAACTGATAAAAATATCATATAGAATAGTAGTTGGAACTTTTACAAAGCAGGTCGGTTATGTTACGAAGTTTTTTTAAGAATTCAGTGCTGTGTGCACTGTTCTTTACTGTTGTTCCATCAAATTCCGAAACAGCTGTCGAACGTCACGGACAACTAAAAACTGATGGGCATTACATAGTTAATAAAAACAACGAAATTGTTCAGTTAAGAGGAATGAGTTTTTACTGGAGCCAATGGGAAGGACCGCAATTCTATACAGCGGATATATTGAATCAGCTTGTTGACAGCTGGAAATGTACAGTAGTACGGGTTGCTTATGCAAACGGTAGCGTGGGCTGGTCATCCTGTCAGACTGTTATCGATGCTGCGATAAAAAAAGGTATCTATGTTATCATCGACTGGCACTCACATAATGCACATGAACAGCAGGAAGCCGCTATTTCATTTTTTACGGAGCAGGCAAAGAAGTATAAAGACACTCCCAATATTATCTTTGAGCCATTTAATGAACCCATTGCAGCTGGTGGCGCAAGCCAGACTGTGGGAGATCTTGACAATGCTAGAACTACGTGGACTGCAATTAAACCATATCTTAAAAACGTGACGAAGGCAATCAGAGCTGAAGGAGCAGAAAATCTGGTTATTCTGGGAACTCCCTACTACTCTCAATTTGTAAATGTTGCAGCTAACGATAAAATAAAAGATGATGGAAATAAAGAATTTACAAATGTCGCCTATTCATTCCATTTTTATGCTGCGAGTCACGGCACCGATTCCTATTACATGAAACAAACCGGTGGAACAAGTATGGTTCCCAATTATCTCGACGGCGGTTTAGGAAAAGTTCCGATTTTTATCACTGAATGGGGTACATCACATTCAGATGGAGGGAAGGATACAAATAAATATGTGGATGCAGAAAACACTAACTGGTGGTTTACTAACTACGTTGATAAAAACCACCTCAGTCACTGTAACTGGTCAGTGAATAATTCAAGTGATGCATCCAGTGCATTTTCCGCTGGTGGGGGTCCATCAAATCCCAGTCCATCAGGAAATGTCGCTAAGAAATACATTACAGTTACAACTGTTGATCATTGGAAACTCCCCTCAGTTGAAGGGAAAACCGGTCCATCCAAAGATACTGTTTTTTCCATGCCTGTAACACAACCCGCAGTTTCTTACAACCGTTACTGGGGCGCGAATTTTGATACTGTATCCGTCCCCTATTTGTTAAGAGATAGTACAACCAGAGCCAGAAATTCAAAGAATAAGGCTATTATCGTTTCTGCCAGCATAGGTTCAGATGAATGGGCAGAATACAACATTAAATCCTCAACCGCAACAAAGAATATCATTTTTCGTTATCTGTCATTCAATGGTACGGGAACAATAGATATCAAACTTGATGATAAAAAAATTGCTACTGCAACTTTCTCCAAAACTGCTTCAGATTCAAGCTGGAGTTCAATACTTGTACCGGCAGCAATCACTCAGGGAGACCACAAACTACGATTCAGTTTCACAGGAGCGACCGGGTTTGGATATTACATTGAATGGTTTGAACTCACCAATTCTGACAGTACGAGAATTTATAAGTCAAAAATCAATTCAACGATTATCGACATTTCACTATCTGAATCCAGACACGGAATACAGTTTTCACTACCGGAAAATCACCCTTTTATATCATATAAACTTTTCAGCATTGATGGCAGGGTATTATCATCAATGAAATTATCACAAGATACAAGGAATGTCACATTTAATAACCTTCCCTCGGGGACCGTTTTCATCTCGTTACAGGGGGAAAGCATTTCATCAACACAGAAAATCGTTTTTAATAAAAGATAGTTCTGATTCTACGAGGATTTTTTTAATGGCAGTAATTTTATAACAATACTCCACCCATATTTATAGGAGATAATACAAATGAAAAGGATTGGCTGTCTAATCACACTAAGCATTACAGTTGCACAGTTATTTGCTTCAACTGGAGACCTGGCAACTCTCCACAAAAAACTGATCCAGTTTTACGGATACCAGCGTGCTGGACTGAAACAGGGTACTGGCAGCGCAAACAACCTCAACTCAGGTTGGGCCGATGCCACTCACTTCGGGGACAATTACAATGGTAAGCTTCTTGATGGAGGCTGGTATGATGCCGGTGATTATGTAAAATTTGGTATGAATCTTGGCTACACAGTTTATTGTCTGTTAAAAGGGTATGACTTTTTTCCGGGTGGCTATTCTGATGATTACAAATTTGATCACTCTTCCGGTGCAAACAAGATCCCTGATATTCTCGATGAAGTAAAATTTGCCACTGACTATCTCTGCAAAGCTGTCATCGACTCAAATACCATCGTTCTTGATGTTGGTAATGCTAATAATGATCATAATCTTCCAATCACGCAAAGAGCTGATGACCCGACTGGACGAAGTGGTGATAGAGAAATTTTTCTTTGTACCGGTGCGGATATTCCGCTAACCTATGCAGCCTGCCTTGCACTCATGTCTACTCTTTATCATAAATACGATTCAACTTACTCAAAACTATGTCTCACAAAAGCAAAAGCTGCTTTTGCTTTCGGTAAAAAGAAAGTTGAAGCTGGAGGGGAAAACAACCTGTATTGTAAACCCCAGGGCGATTTTTACGTATACGCAACAGATGATAATGGTGTCTACATGAACCGCGATATAACCGAAAGAATGATTGCCGCAGGCATCGAACTCTATCGGGCTACTAAAAACGGTGATCCGATCTACAAGCTATGGGCAAAAAAAGGGACTTCTGGCGGAGGTTTTAATTGCATTGGATTTGAAATTATCGGTCCGCTTGCATCAGTTGAAGTATGGAGGCAGGGGCTGTCGATCGGTGCCGGCGGCCTATCCGGTAACATTGGTTTTCTCAAAAATCACATTCAAAAAGCTGGCGTTTTTAAGGATGTTTTTCAGAATAATGGCTGGGGGACTGCAGCAGATGTTGGCACTGCGGCATTTGAATTTGGTCTTGCTTATGTCATCTCAGCAGATCAAGCGGATCGGGAAGATTTCGTAAATTTGTGTAAAACGCATGTCAATTGGGTAACCGGAACAAACTCTAAAAGTCAGTCATTTGTCTGTGGTGTCGGTGTAAATAAACAGCCAACAAGCATTCATTACCGAAGTAGTGCAACAAAACCTATTCCAGGAGCTGTAGTTGCAGGTCCCGACCCCGCAGGTACATGGCTGGATGATGGTACCAAGTATCAATTTACTGAGGTTGCAATCAATTATAATGCTGGTCTTGTAGGTGCAGTAGGCTTTCTCAGAGCAATCTCAGGTACATCGGTTTCTGATTCGAGCATAAAGGTAACCTCACCATTTACGGTGTCCCCCAGAACTAATATTGATTTTTCAAAAAGTTCTGTAACTTTTTCAGCTGCGTTTTCAAAACCGGTTGAATGGACAATCACAATCAATGGTCAGATTGGGTCAAAAAAGATTTCCAAAACAAGCAATTCCATAAACGAAGTATGGGATGGCAGCGCAGATGAAGGACAATTCCTTTCCGGTGAAAAAATTTCGGCAAGTATTTCGATTGCAGGTGATCTTGCAGCTTATGACATTGTAAAAGTAACCGGACTTGAGATGACTATTTCTACTGCAAAACCAGTCGAATCCACAACTAAAGATGTACTGATTGATGATTTTGAGGATGCAGATTCTATCAATAAAGTAAGTGGCAGATGGTCAAATGGAAGCAATATTGCGGGATTAAGTCCTCCCTCTGTCATTCCTGAAACTGATGGAACAGCCAAAGTATTGAAAATCAAGGGTTCTGTTTACACCAAAGATAATTCCAAATGGCTTTGTGCAAGAACCACATTCAACAAGGACAGTTCAGCTATTGACCTCAGCAGCGCAACATCGATCTATTTTCGCTTAAGAGAATCGAGCAAGGCTTATAATGTACGGGTTGAACTTGAGCAGACCGACATTACTGCTGGAGAGTACTATGGCGTTAGTATTCCTGTCTCTATTCAGTATAATACCTTCAGAGTAAAACTCTCCGATTTTGTACAACCTGACTGGAAAAAAACTGAAAAGGCTAAAAACCTCAAATCTATAAAAGCGCTTCGCTTTGCAGTTTACGATTCTGTTGGGGCAGCGAATCTTCTTCTTGATGATGTTAAAATCGAAAATTTCAATAGTATACCTGGAGCCCAACTACAGGATTCCCACTTAAAAAGAGGGTTTAATCAGTTGTTTAAAAATGGTATACTTCAGTTTGCAGTTCCTCAGCAAAATCAGGGGATTCTCGGCTTAACCGTGTTTAATATTGCAGGTAAAATTGCACTTAAGCGATCATTCAACACTGAAGGTGTCAATACCATCACGTTACCACTGACAACACTACCCTTCGGGATGTATACAGTGGTTACATCACTCAATGGTATTCCTGTTGGTGAACAGATGAAGATTGTAAATACACGATAGTCAACTACAATAATTGGTGCCTTACAGGCACAATAAGTTGGTTATTAATCTGCAGAAAACTAACCCTGGAGGGGTTACATTATTGTAGCATACAGAACATAAGCAGTGTGCCATCCCTGTAGGGGATGCATTATTACTCAATGTGGCACGGAATGTACGCTTAGAAATTATCACGAAGAGCCTTTTCTATTGTTATAAATCTTATTTGTATTTTACAACTTTATCATCAGTACCTTCCTGCGGGTCAAATGAAAGGCCTATAAAAAGCTGCTGTTACTCTACTCAACAAAAACGGGGCAGACACTCCACATTGCGTGTATCAGAGTATATAACCTCCACTGAAATCAGTCTGCATTACACAACTGTTTTGTTATATCCGGGAAATTGAAGAGCACACGATGAACAATTTTTCACACAATGTAACCGTAGAATTAAAGGAAGCCAGGATTTAAACAGGGGGTTAAACCTATGGAAAGCGCAATGATGCTTCTGCTGACGCTGACGGGAACACTGCCTTCAAATCCCAACCTGGACACTGTAATATTTGCTGGTGGCTGTTTCTGGTGCATGGAACCGCCATTTGAACAATTACAGGGTGTTCAGGATGTTATTGCCGGATATATGGGTGGAACAAAACCTGCTCCTACATATAATGAAGTTTCAACCGGAAAAACAGGCTACCGGGAGGTGGTTCTGGTGATTTTTGAAAATGATAAAATCACGTATGATTCACTCCTTGAAGTATTCTGGCGGAATATCGACCCGACAGATAACGGTGGTCAGTTCGCTGATAGAGGGCAACAATATAAAACTGCTATTTTCTGCACAAGTGAAAACCAGAAACAGCAGGCACAGGCATCTAAAGAAAAACTCAACAAATCTGGGAAATTTGATAAGCCAGTTGTAACAGAAATTCTTGATGCAATGAAATTTTATCCGGCAGAACGGGAACACCAGAACTTTTATACGACAAATGAAGCATATTACAAACGATACAAAAAAGGATCGGGCAGAGAGGATTTTATCAATCTGAACTGGGGGAAAAACGTGGACAGCAGAAGCGAACTTCGCAACAAACTGACAAGCCTTCAATACCATGTAACACAGGAGTGTGGAACAGAACCACCGTTTCACAATGAATTTTATAACAACAAGCGCGAAGGCATCTATGTGGATATACTATCCGGAGAACCCCTGTTCTGGTCGGGTGACAAATACGATTCCGGCAGCGGGTGGCCCAGCTTTACCAAACCTCTGGACCCGGAAAATATAATCGAAATTGAAGACCGTTCTCACGGAATGGTACGCACAGAAGTACGAAGTAAAGTTGCCAACAGTCATCTGGGTCACGTATTCAATGATGGTCCCTCGCCACGAGGCTTGCGGTATTGTATTAATTCTGCATCATTGCGTTTTATCCCGCGTGAAGAGCTCGAAAAAGAGGGGTATGGAAAGTATCTTGAGTTGTTTAAATAATCAGTTATTCGTATTTCTGTCGCAACCGCGCCGGCAATATTTTCATCTGTTCACGATATTTTGCAACAGTTCTGCGGGCAACGGCAAGATTTTCCTGTGACAATATATCAGAAATTTTCTGATCGGAGAGCGGTTTTTTCGTGCTTTCCATTTCGACAAGCTGCTTGATCCGGTTCTTGATACGCTCCGAAGAGATATCCGCGCCTTCAGCATCACGCCCGACAGCTTCTGTAAAGAAATATTTCAGCTCGAATATTCCATGACGGGTTTGCACGAACTTATTACTTGTCACACGGCTCACTGTCGAAATATGCATCTCCACCATATCGGCCACATCCTGAAGCTTTAATGGGTTGAGATTTGGCGGCCCCTTTTCAAAAAAGACTTCCTGACGTTCAATAATAGCGTACATCACTTTGAGCATTGTTGTTTTACGCTGCTCTATTGATCTGATGAACCAGGTGGCACTGTTAAACTTTTCCCGAACGTATTTCTTGACATCTTTCTTGGCACTGCTGCCCCGCTTGATCATATTCGCGTATGATTTGTTGATATGCAGTGATGGAACCGAGCGATCGTTAAGCATTACGACAAATTTTCCATCAATCTTTTCGACAATAAGATCGGGAATAATGGTTGATGGTTTGTCGGGATTATACTGATATCCGGGTTTGGGATTGATCATTTTCAGTGTCTCGAGTGCATCCTGAATCTGCTTAGGTTCAACATTAAAATGACGTGAAATCTCTGGTATTTTCAGTTTTTCAAACAGATCCCAGGTTTCATCGATGATACGCATTGCAAGTGTCCCCTCTTTACGACGGGCACGCAACTGAAGCAACATGCATTCACGAAGATCCCTTGCCGCAACCCCTGGGGGATCCATCGTCCACAATATCTGAAGAGCCTCCATGACCTCAAAAGGATCTGCATGGATAAATGCCGCCAGATCATCAATCGGAATACGGAGATAGCCATCTGTATCGAGGCTGCCGATTAAAAATTCACAAATCAACTGTTTTCGTTCATCGAGTTTTCTCTCTGTCAGCTGCTTGGTCAGATGTTCTTCAAGGGTATCCTGATACACTGGGGTAGGCTCATATCTTTCCTCATTTGGATCTATTTCTTCATTATAGGAATATCCGAGATCAAACCCCTCCTCGAGATACTCCTCCCAGTCGATAGAGTCCTCATTTACATCGAGTTCATCGGCTTCAGTTTCCTTTTCGTTCTCCTCTTTTTCATCACGATCCCGCGATTCATCGGTTTCCTGTTCCATCTCATCTCCGGCCTCAAGCACCGGATTCATCTCCAGTTCCGTTTTTAATACCTGCTCCAGCTGGAGGGTATTCACTTGAAGCAGCTTCAAAGACTGTATCATCTGAAATGACAGCTTCTGCTGCAACCTTAATGACATGTCTAAGCCAAGATTCAAATCATCTCTCCTTGAGTTTTTAGAACAGAACTACATATTGGCTATCACATTTCGTGCCAACTCAACGAATCGGTATTAAAATGGTATTTTTTTATATGATTCGGAAGAGAAAAATGCGTTATTTTTTAAATATACCATAAAAGTGGTCTGTTGGGAATGGGTTGAATCAATCAATATCAGAATGTGATATTTATTTATAATATTTGAGCGATACATATTTCACTATGTGTCTTAATCTTTAGAAAGATATTTTGTTTAACAACCTGCCATGAAAGAAGTTGCTCATGATTTCAATCAAAAAATGCCTGATTATACCTTCAATTATTGCAGCTCTCACCATTTCATGTGAGCACCCTGTCAGTAGCCAGAATAAACCATCGCAAGTTGCCTTTATAGATTTTGAAGATGATGCAGAATTAAAAAACTGGAATTTAAGTTCTCACTGGGGACATACTGATTTTGACACAGAAACGACATTTGCAGGAAAACGGTCGATTCATTTTTCCCCTGACAGTGGATGCTATGTCATAGATCGAAAAGCTGGTATTAGTGTTCAAGGTGGGAAAAAATACTCAATTACATTTAATACAATTGTTAATGAGCCCCAAATTGGAGATCATACCTATTGCGTAGGTCCATTTACATTGACTATCCGGCAGGGTAATGAGGAGATTCTCTATGCAAGTGTATTTGATGCTCCAACCTGGGAAGAGAAGACTTATTATTTTCAAGCGAAAAACGATTTGCCTGTAAACCTCAATTTTATAATTGGTAATGATGTCTGGATCGATGACATATCAATAATGCGTGAGATTCAATAACGATTCAGAAACCCGCTCAGTGGAGATCATCTTTTGTAAAAATATATTGCACCATGTTTACTGTTGTAACAAATACCTGATGCGTACCGGTACATTGCCAGCTTACCGGTAATCTTAACACCATTCAATGTATACATTGATGCTGGATCCCTATCTTTTTTTAGTGATGCCTCATATACGGCCGCTCTCCCCTGAGAACGAATCGAACTGGAAGTACATGATAATTCATTCCCGGTTGTAAGCGTTGCGGTTGCGGGAAACCGGATTTTCTCACCTGAACCATCGGTAAAAACAAAATAGTAGCAGTGAGTTTTTTTATCATCGGTCATTGTGTACTTCCAGGTGCCTTTTGCGGCAGTACCCAGCATTAAACTCATAGTTTTCACGGTATTATCAACAATAACTTCTGCAGATTTCGGACTACTACCGGAAGGGTCATAATAATTAGCAGCGAACGTAATCGTTGTGCTGGTCTGCTTCAAATAACAACCTGCAGGCACCTTTACCATAGTAACCTTTCCTGCCCCGAAATCCTGGGTCCAGAAATGGTACCACTGCCTTGATGCATTATACGCATATCCAACACCCAACTCTTTATACACTGCATTCATGATGTTCTTACGGTGACCGTCATTCCCGGATCCATCAGCTGCAGGTACCCCCTGTACATCATCACGAAGCCACTGGATAACTGTCTGAAGTCCAGTTGTTTTACCGGTTGCTATGTTTTCAGCTATACTCGAACTACTGGTATAAAAAGATTTAACCCGCGCTGAAAAGCTGCTGCCATCACATGAATTATGAATCATTCCACAGTTTTTCGCCATCTCAACCGAATGAAAACGGGCAGCCCGACTCAAATCATGATTGTAAAGCAATGGTGCGACAGAAGGGTACATGGATTCAGAAAGAATTGAACTACCGGCAATATAGGTGTCCTTGAACGCTCCAGGCGCCATCCGCACAGCATTTGTCATGACCAGCACTTCACGTTCAAAAGCAGATGGCAGCGTATCCTGAGGATCACCATATCCGGAGTAGCCATTTTGAACAGAGAAAACGATTAACGTAATTAAAAGAAGTTCAGTGGTATTTCTCATTTGACACCCAGGTTGTTGATTGCTTTTTATCGACACTGTTCGTATCAGGGCATTCTATACCCCAGTCATTATAACATTAAACAAGCAGAAAATACAGATATCCAAATACAATTTCCACACCAGCCACAATCTTCAGAAATCTCCACGATGCAATTTCACGAAAGCCAGCAGGAAACAACAGTAACACAATCGGCCCAAAAGCCGTAAAAAGATACCGACCTTCAGCATTAAACCATTTTGTCAGCAATGAAACATATGAAATTACTGCAAGTGCAACGATCAACAACAGGATTCTATACACTGTATTTCTCTGGAAAAGCTTTACAAGGTGCCGAAAAATCAAACCTGTGTGCACCGCAATCAGGGCTACTCCGGTATAATTAATCAGCTTGAATGCCATTGTCACGGGTACATGCTGCATCGGAAAGAAGAAATACTTTATAGTGGCATTGAGTGCTGTATGCATATTTTTAAAATGAAGATATGAAATATCGGTTGGTCCAAACCCTACTTCAAAGGCGAACACTGATTTGTAAACCAGATAATTCCTTACATACCAGGGAGAAGCTATCGCCACACCCGCAAACAAAACGATACATTGCTTAACAGGAATTTTTTTACCATGCCGGAAATAATCAGTAATCAGAATCAATGCATACAACGGTAACAGCATTGCCTGGGAACTTTTTACCAGAAGTCCCGCAGCAAGAAAAATCCCTATCCATATATCTGTGGAGAACTTCGGTGTATCGCTGACTAATTTACGAAGCGATAAATTAACAATAAGTATACCGATCAGCCAGCTGAGTGAATCATTAGAGAGCATCGAACAGAAATAGACATGTGACAACTGCAGTGATGCAAATGCGGCAGGTAAAAAAAGATCCCTGCTACTGAAATTGAGCAGTTTTAAAATATCAATAAACACCAGCAGTGATAATACGCCAAATATAAAAGAGAGTGTTCTACCCCAGTACAAAGTTCCTTTTTCACCCAGTACAGGATACACCGGTGCACATAACAAATAATAAAGCGGGGGCTGATAATACTCAAAAACGTTATGTTTAAACGCATCCGGAGATCGGGTGCTCTCGGTCTGCACAGGAAACCGGTGGTGTTCTGCAAGGTATTTAACATAATTGAGGTGCGCAGGTTCATCATTGAGCCCCTCGATTTTATAAGATACCACTTTTCCAAGTGGAGTCACAACCAGGAAAAGTAACCTCAAAACGATAGCTATCAATAAAACTGCAACAACTGCTTTATTTTTAAGAAGATACTGAAACATACTATGTGTTCTTTTATAGTTGCCTTTTTCATTCAGAGTCTCGATAAAATTGTTAAACCTGAAAGCCGCTGTATATTGATGCTGATTTTAAGGTTAAAAATACAGCACTACAACTTAAATGAACACAACTATTAACATTGTCGTTATAATCTCCTTAAAAAAAATTCAAAATTGTATCTTACCAATACTTTAAGTCTTTCAGGCATCGGATAAAACAGATTTCGTAACAATTCCCTTACAAAGTCATAACTCATTACTAATCAAATTCTTATACATTTCGAACTCTCTAAGTGCATTTTATATTGTGAAATAAATGAAATCGGCATGGTATTTGAGTATTTTTCCTAAAAACAAAGAAGGTGCCAGATGTATTCAAAGACATTACACGAAGCGGTTGGACAAATCATCTCTCAGCAGAGAATGCTCTCCGTACATAACCTGATTTCAGTGGTTGAGGCCGAAATGGATCAGATCCAGGAGATTCTCGACGATTATGTAAATAATCATTCAATAAGAATAAGTCATGCGAAATCGTGCTCTTCAGGCTGTTCCTCGTGCACAACCTGTTCATCCGATACTCAAGAAAACATAAAAGAAACTGACATAATCATATCACTACTTTTTGCAAGGACGGAAGAATATGCCAATGAGTGATGCTAAAATGTTTTTAAAAGACCTTACAGTCAGTGAAATGCTGCGGGATTCTCTCTATGAAGCTGCTTCACGTAACGAGATTTCCGACCTTCTCAGGACCATTCCTTATGAATTTACCAATGATGAGCTGGATAACGCTTATCGTAATCTGCTGATTAACTGCCGCAGTGAAGAGCAGGCGGAAACACTTAAAGAGATCAGGCTGTGGTGGGATTTTCTGGTGCAGAATGCTCCGGAGGAGGATCTGGTATTTTAATGTTTCTAATCTTAAAAATTTAAGAATAATCTGGGCGTTCCCCTATCGGGTCGGCCCTCCTACAGGCTCCACTTCGTTTCGGTGTTTTCTGCCCTGCGGTGAGTACACCTTGGTCAGAAAACACTGCTATCCTCCATTCCATTCCGGATAGCACCCTCCGTCCTGCCTAACGCAGTTTAGCATGTGTCTACAGTTACTAAAGAGTAGCGATTACCAAGAATTTAACTATTATTGGTATTACAGAGTGTTCCATGGTAGAAAGTTTTTCCTGAGTTTGAACGAAGGATGAAGAGATGTAATGGATCCAATTTGATTTTTTCTTCCCCCTCTCCATTCACTAATGGAGAGGGGGGACCGAGGGGGTGAGGCGATTAGCGACTATTGCGTATCAGCGACCCACAATCGAAACCGGAATCGCAGTTGTAACACCATCATTAGATATAATTTTCACTATATATATACCTCTTGCAATGGTAGCCATATTCATCGAAACATAACCATAGCCAAGAGGTGTGAGCAGATTCGATTTAAAAGAATTTATTTTAACACCGCGCGTATCAAGAATATCGACTTTTCCATCGGGGCCATCGAACAGGCTTGCAGGAATATGAAGCGCATTACCACTTCGCATAATCTGATAATCACCGTTAGTACGAAAACTTACCACTGAAGATGGGTCACTTATCTTGAGCTCTTCAATATGAATACTGTCAATTGTCATATTGACACTTTCCGATTCATAGTTAGTAAATCTGATCGCTTTAACAGACTTAAATGAGAACGGAACTGTGCCGGTTTTCCAGGAACGGACTGAAAGAGCAGATTTTGTAAGAGGAATTCTGATCCTGTTCCAGAGTTCATTACCAATGGATACTTTCAGACCATAATAAGCACTGTCTTTAATATCATCCTGCTCTACTTCAACATAAAACGAAGAGCCCACACTGGCTGCAGAACCTTTAAAATCAAAAACGATACTTTTGGCAGCCAGGGTCACTGATGTGCCTTTGTCGTTGAATGTCATTCGTGTACCTGAGAATGGGTGATCAATTCCTTTTGCTGTATACAAAATCACCTTATGACCAAGTTTCCCTTCACCGGTATTTTCATTTTTTTCCGGAAGTGTCAGTGGATAAGTGGATGATGTCCCTCCGAAAGCTTTATCATCAAAGAGAGACCATTTTCCACCCTGTTTTGTGGTATAATTGCCATCATCAAAATCATCAACAAGTACATCAGTTGACTTGAAAGGTTGTAATTTAACGTCTTTAACTTCAAGTGAAGTTTTGGACCTGGAAATATGATACGCGGCAAGGTTTTCTATTTCCAGTTGCGCAAAAACAATATCTGATGCAATAAAACTTCCCTCATCTGCATCACCAGTCCAGGAGGTGTTTATTGATGAGCTGTTACCGGTAAAAATCTTTTTGGCACCACTTGCCTGACCTGAAAGTACCAGTGACCACTTCACAGCTTTGTCAAGTGTTGCTGTAAACTGTACTGAAGGAGTTGTTGAAAATTTCACCGAAATCGTACTGGCCAGAAGTTCCTTTGTAATTTTAACAGACACATCACTGGTAAGATCCCGCATGAATGCTACTGCTCCCGGAATACCAGCGTTATAATCCAATGCCAGTTCTGTAAACTCGTACGCTTCAGCATTGTTCTGATAGTTTCCTTTATCATCCGGCCCGGAAACAAGTCCACCTTCAGGAGGTCTTCCTTTCCAGATTGCATTTCGATGGTGTACCGCATTCGGCCCACTGTTGTACCCGACAATCCACGAACGGGTTCCACTTTTATGCCCCGAAACCCAAAGCAATTGCGATTCTGCAAAATTTTTATACACATCAACTGGTTCAGCTACATACGCAAGTGCTGCAGCAAACGCAGCACATGCTGTCCCGCCAGCCATTCCCCAATGTTGATTGTAATATGCGCCAGCCATATTGGCAGGTGAGGTGAGTACTTTTGATTGAAGAAACGTGATATGCGATTTTAAACCATCAATGGTTCCTACTCCCTGACGCCACATCTCAAATGATACAATAGGTGCAACATTGGTATATCCGATATTGTTATGCATCACAGCGGTATTCTGCCCCAGAGTACGCAAGTCATCAAGGTACTTCTGCTCCTTTGTCACACGGTAGAGCTCTATCGCCCCTGCCATCAATTTATCATGCCAGATAAAACCGGAAGGAGTCCTGCTTGAGTTATAAAAGTCCCCATATTGCGAACTTACCCCCTTACTTCTTTTGGACCATCCTGCCTGATAGGCTTCTTTAGCTTTCATTAAGCAACTATCGGCATATTTTGCATCGTATTTTCTATACAGTTGCGACATCAGTGCAAGTGATGCAGCGTAAAGTCCTGGCACATCCGCACCATCAGCGATCCGGGCAGGTCTGTTACCTACTGATGATGAGTTTGTCGGCCCACCACAACCATTCAAGGGGCAGGTGTGGTCAGCGTTTCCATCACCGACATCATACACAACAGTACTGTTGTTAATAACTGCTTTCATGATATAATCAGTTGCAAACTTTGCCTCGTTCAGAATATCGGGGATATTGTCTTTGACATCGAATTTATCCCAGCTGTCATTATCGCTGTAACCACCGGGAAAAACATCGTACCCTTTAAGTAAAATGTAGACTGTTGAACTGAACGGAAGACCGAACTTTACAAAATCTCCGGCATCGTACCAGCCACCGGAGAGATCTTTACCATTGTAGTTATCGTTCTGATGCGGCCAGTTTGAGGAGATATCTTCATAATAGGGGTTGTGACAATGAACACCCTTCTGACCAGCACGCTGATACCGGTAAAAACGGATCGTCTTTTTCTGCATGTCTGCCCAGTTCTGGGCGAAGAGTGAGAGTGTGTTCGAAATAATTATAAGTGCAATAAACAAAAGTTTCATCAGACCAAATCCCTGTGCTAAAGATTAAATTAATTAAGACAAATGTTTAATCTTACTCTGACGGGGCAGCCAGAGTGAAGAATCGCGGTTTTAAGTATCATGATTCAGCAAGATCTTTGAAGATAGAGCTGTACCCAGACTTTAGTATAATTACTATTAAAAATGGTTCAGTGTCTGGCACGCTCCAGAAGCAGATACTTATCTGATCCGGAATTATTCATTGGGAATATTTTTCTCAAATACATATCGGAACCAATTGTTTTTAAAATCAGATTCTGAATTTTTTCGTCAGCACAATCCTCTCTAACATGATTTCCAATCTCAAAATTCACATCCTTTGATGACCTGATAAGCAACCAGTCGGGCTTTTGAGCCGCACAGTAATTAACTATATATTTTTTTTAAAGACAATGTATTTATTTTAGAGCGAATTCTATTTACTGCTGTTCTCCAAGGATCAATTCCAATGCATTTACATTGTGAACCAATGCGCTGACTTATATCAATCAATGGAAAACCTGTTCCACAGGCAATATCTAGATAATTTTCAAATTTATCAAATGGTAACTCATCATATTGACTTACTAAATCTTCTCTGTTCCAATCAAACTGTTTTTGCATCCAATTCATTTTTATTTCACTTTCATGAGTTGGTTTTTATATTTCCGCCGTGCTCTTATTTCCACTGGCATTTCACACAACGGGACTGGGTACATATGCTGTTTGTGAAGTGATAACGGAACAAATGGCATATTGCCCGTTATAGGCAGTAATTTTTGCATGCTATGAGTATTCCTTAATAGCATTTTCAACAGATTCTTTATTCAAGTAGGTGATTTTGCATATTTCTTCAATTGAATAATTTTGCTTCGACAATCTATAAGCAACATACTCTATTCTTTCACCAATTTCTATCATGTTTTTATCATAATCATAAAACCTTATAACCTGTTGCTTCCAAGGCTGTTCGACTATTTCATGAATAAACTCTAAGCCTAAATTTTTTATTTTACTTACAATATCCTCTAAATCATCATGCTCAAAATAGATTTCAAAATTATTCGATTTTTCTTTTATTTCTGCATTATTTATCAATGACTCAAAGTGCTTTTTTTGATGAATTGCAAAATCACCTACAAACGTAATATTCTCACCAAAATCAACTTTAACAGTCTGTGTTAAAATATTTTCGTAAAATTCTCGTGAACGTTTTATATCATTCACAACTATTAACGGACACATATATTTCATTTATTTTTCTCCTGCAAAAATTATTGTTTATAACGGGTGGCTGCACTCACCTATAGTTTTTACGTAATGATAATGGAGTAAAAATTGCAGATTGCAGCTGATAGAGCTGCAGGGGATAGTATTTTTATTGACTTTCAACCTTCTATATATGTTATAGGTTTTTAATCGAGCCATACTCCTATTTAATATTTATATATATTTACTTTTTATATTTATTTAAATTTTCCATTTTATAATTTAACATTTCAATCAGTCGAGATTGGATACCTTGAAACCATTCTTGAGAAATTTTATGAGTCTCCATCAAAATATCTACTTGGTGACGCATCATTTTTTTTCCTGCTTTTGATTTTAGAAAATTTATATATTCTTTTAGTTCAGATTCATCGTAGTATTTGTCATACATCTCTATAAATTTATTTTTAAGTATAACATCGTTTTTTAACAGTTCAGACAAAGATTCGGTTGAAATATCTATAATAGTTTTTATTGAGTCTGGAACTACAGAATAATTTTTTAATGCATCTGAAACCATTGCTTTTTTTGCACCATCAATGATCATTTCATTGAAATTCATCAATTCTAATAATTCATTAATATATTCTTTTTTCTTTGCAGAATTTCCAAATGCGAATGAAATTAGAACACTTAAAAAAATTATGAATTTTACTCTCATATATTCTTCCTCAAAAAATATCAGTCTTTTGTCTTTTTATGGCTCGATTAATTTCCTATACGGCTCAGCAGCTGGCCAAAAGTTCACCTTCCACGCCATTAATACCGTTCATTCTTTTTAAAACCAAGCTCTCAGCTTAAGCTGCAATTTCCACTATTTCAACCATTTTCACCAAAACTGTAACCCCACAAAACCGGCAGCCACAATTGAAAAAACGTGAATATTCAGAGCCATTGGTCACCGGCATGGGATCGTGTTGTTGAATTAAGCGGTTTGATCCGGCACCATGTAACTGCAAGGGTCATTTTATAGGTAAATACTATTAAGTATAGTGTGAAGGCAAGCGTTTTTTTGAGAATGACGGGGCGACTGAAGGCAGTGGGCGGAAAACGGTGGACGGTATGCGATATGCGGTAGGCAGTGGGTGTCGCTACTCAACACTCCGCACTCGACACTCCAGACAATGGGCAACAGAATGATAGAGAGACTTGGTTCCTTTCTTTACTTCGTTATTATCTTTTCGTTTATTTCGTGTGTTTCGTGGTAAAACCAACGCGGAACTTACTTTATCTCTTCCAGATATTTCTTTGCGCGGGGAACATATTCACTGCCCGGATAACGATCAATCAGTTTTTTAAGCTCCTCAACAGCGGGACCCTGCTGACCCATTTTCAGAAATGAAAGCCCTATCTTAAGTTGTGCATCATCAGCTTTGGGACTGTTTTTAAAATCCTCCACTTTCTTAAATGCAACTATCGCAGAGGCGTAATCTGTCAGCGCGTAATAACACTCCCCTTTCCAGTAATACGCGTTATCGGCATATTGACCTGTGGGATACTGATTAATAAGATCATCAAACATTTTTATGGCCTGATCGTACTGGCGGCTATTAAATGTTCTTAATGCAGTCTGGTAAACATCATATTCTGGCGTGGTTACAAGTTCTGCAGCACTTGATGGAGCAAATGTCGGATCTGCCGGTGATTTTGGTTTTGGTTTAGCCAAAGGCCTTGCCCCGAGCACAGACACCGATGACTCAAGAACTTTTATCTGTGCCTGAAGATCCTTGAATGCTTCGACAAGATACGACAAACGGTTTTCAAGTTCTTCAATTTTTGCTGCAGAAATTAACGAAATTTCTTCAGAAAGTACTATCTGCTTATTATCTATTTCGGTGACTTTATTGGATACCACTTCCACATTCAGTTTTGCTTCCTGCGCAAGCTTTAGCGCTTCATCAGAATTTTCTTTTACCTGAATAACATCAATTTCAGGAAGAAGTGCTTCATTTTCGATATGCTTTACTGACCCGGCACACCCGGCAAGAATGACTGCTATCACTATAACTATTGCATTTTTTTGTCGCATAATAATTTTGTGTTTCTCCGTTTTTTTATACTATACTGCGGACGACTGAAATGAAAACTTTTGTGCTAATTGCAAATTTCTGCAAATAGGCTCTTAACTTAAGATTGAGAAGTAATCCATTTGTCATGCCGGACTATGATCCGGCATCCAGTAAGCAAATTTCGTGGTCTACATTCTCACATTACGCATTCTGCGTCATGTCGGTCTTCACCGGCATGACGCAGAACACTATTCCTTGTTAACCTTAAGTTGGCGCTTATGCCCGTCCTTCCCCCGTTAACGGGGGACCACAAAGTAGCAGCGTAGCTAACGTGCCAAAGGCGGATGGGGGAACGCGAGAAATGCAAAAAATGCAATGACTAAAATGTTAATTTTGGACCCATCCGCAGTATAATCAATTAAATTTAATAAAATGTGATCCTGTCACGCATAAAATTAATCTCATCCCTGATTCCATCAGTATTCTGATTAAATGCACTCTGAAAAATCATACAATCGACTGATATCTGTTTACCGTTATGCGATGTAAAAGTTTCAAAATGCTGGATAGAATTGTTATTTTCGTTCACAACGTAAACTGCTTCAACAGCAAGCTTTTGTCCGATAGTTTTCACTTCAGGTCTGCTGATCCATTGCGTTACTGTTGAAAATCGCTGATTAATACGCAAGTTTAGCGCAGATTTCAAAATATCAGCGTCAAGAGTGACTGGATTATCCTGCACGATAATATCCACCTTGGGATATACCCCATTGCCCCGATTAATTGCAAAAGCAAGTGGCGGATTTACACCACCTATCTCATTCCAGTTTTTGGGATAAATAAATCTGACTTTGATGCCTGCATTATCCCACACTTTGTTGGCAGGACTGAAGCCGGGAAGAACTACCTCATTGTTTCCCGAAACAAGTTCCCTATCAAATGCCGTTTCCTGAAGAGCGACATGATTAACGTCCCGGGTAATAATGACAATATTGACAAAACCTGGAGTGATAGTAGCTCTGAATTGCCTGGCTGAATACGGAATGATAGTATCGACATGTGCATTTTTAGCATTATTATGCAGCTGAAAACGGATTTCATGACAATCCGGTATTGCTACTGCTGAGGCACTTCTGAACGAAACGTTTGCCGTGCCAGCTGACTCACCTGGATTTGCAATGTCAGGAACAGAGCAAAAAATTTGCATCAATACAACAACTGTACAGCAGATCGTAATTGTTTTATTTACCATGTTAATTTAACCTCTGCATTTGACGATGACGGTGTATCTGTTGATTTTTGATCTGGCCCAAGAATCAGAAATACTGCACCACCTGCAAGTCCTGCCACCCCTACTCCTCCGGCAATAAACAGTGCTCTTCGTTTTTTATTCACCTTTTTTGGAACACTTTTTTCTTCACCAATTAAAAGTTTTGCAACCGTGCGCATCTCTCCCGTGAGCAGATCTTCAATCGGCCCCGAATACGAATGAGAAACACTCTTCAGAATTTTACCGGTTTGAACAGAGATGATTCTTACATTGATCGAATAAGCTTTTCCGACCATTCCAATCGTGCCCGCAAACAGTTGCTCAATCCCAAGCAACTGCCCCATTTCAACCAGACACGCAGCCTCATCACAGGTTCCGCTCATCTGGAATGCCTGTTCCTTGAGAATCTCTTCCATCTGCCCTCGTTCCATTACCTGAAATTTACCGGTATTAATGAGCTCATTTCTTAATACATCGGTAAGAGTAACAGCCTCATGCTCTGTAATACCCTGAGCTAACAGACTGTTAAGGGCTATGAGTGGTTTCTTTTGAGACTCCTCTCCCACTGCACTACTACTGAGCAATAACATCACAGATAAAATTGAAATCTTAAAAACTGCACTCATTATAATCCATTCCTTTTAATTTTTTGTGATATCTCTATTATATGAACCAATGCAAGGAATGGTCAAGCATGATATATGAATAAAATCGATACAGTCAGATCATTCTAAAAACCACTTTAATTATTTCATCAATGCAGGTATACTTAAACCTGAACCTTAGTATAATGCCACTTTAAAAAGTGTAAAAAATTAAGTGAGGATCTGGTGGTTCGATATAACATAGATGATATTAATGAAGAGATGGTTCTGGGCGAATCGATCTTCCTACCTACAGGAGAACTGCTTCTCGCTGCGGGATACAGAATCAAAGAACGCTACCGGGAACGTTTGAAACAACTTGGCTACAGAAATATTCTCATAGAAATGGAAGGTACGGAATCAGTACTTCCTGAGTCCACCGTATCCGAAGAAGCTACCCGTGAGATGGTTACTTCTGTAGAATCAAATTCGAAAGAACTTGAGAATGCGATTCAGCAATTTAAACATAAGAGCACAGAGAAAGTCAGAAATATACTAACCGATAATAAACAGGTCATCAACAAATATATCATGTCTTCCGGTACAGGAAAGGCTCTGGAACAGTTCATTGATGAGATCATGAGTCAATCTTCCACTCTTCTTAATCTGAGTGCATTGAAACAGGTCGAACCCGGTCTATTTACTCACGCAATTAACGTAACAATTACTGCACTTTGTATTGGTAAAAAATACCGGTTTTCCTATGAAGAGATGAAGCAGCTGGGGATTGGTGCAATAAATTATGATATCGGACTTGTGGCACTCCCTAAAGAGATGTTTGAAAAGAAAATCAGTTCATTTACCGATGAAGAACTGAAACAATACCGCCAGCACACCGTTTTTGGTTTTCTGATGCTTTCTCAAAATCCGGGAATTCCTTCAACCAGTTCGGCAGTAGCACTCCAGCATCATGAACGTGAAGATGGTACCGGGTATCCTCAGGGCTTGCGTGGCGATAATCGTCCTCCACTTAAAGATATTTCCCGCCAAAATGTGATTCACCGGTTTGCAGAAATCGTCGCAGTTGCAGATGTTTACGATACACTGATTTCGGGTCGCCCCATTGAAGAAATTCAACCCTGCTCACCACGTGAAGCAATTAAAAAGATTATTGAAATGAGTGGTAGTACGCTGAATGCAGAAATTGCCAAAACACTGGTATCAATAATACCGTTCTTTCCGGTCGGCGCACGAATCAAAGTGACAAATGCTCCCACACCGCAACTCATAGGATATTACGGTGTTGTTGCGAAGGATAATCCTGAACACCTTGATACCCCACAGATTATTCTTTACGAAACAAAGAACCATGTAAAAATAAAGCCCGTATTGGTTGACACTTCAAAGTATTCGGGTTTCACCCTGGAACTTCTTATATAGAGCAATAATCATGGAATAACTAATTTACCAGCCATCTTCGTCACCTCAGCAGAAACAACCTTAACGGAAATTCTATCACTGGATGAAACGATCACTGGTTTTCTACCTGCTACAGTGGTACTTAACAACACAGCCTGGACTTTATATGATGCAGGTGGCAACTCCTTAAAATTCCACTCTCCACTTCCATTAAGAAGAACATAGTAACCGGTTCCACAAATAAAGACCAATACTTTACCTGCTCCGGATGATTCAACTGTACCCGTGAGCGACCCAGGCAGTTTCAGTTCTGATCGGTATGTTTCACCATTCGATCCAATAGTAAAAAGTACCGTATAGTGCATTCGGCTGTCGATAACCTGAAGGTTTATTGCTGTTGCACTAATCTGCCGTAGAGAGAATAACCCCACTTCATCGGAGACGGTAACTACTCCAAGTCCGGTATCAATATAGGGGATATATGAAGTGTCAAAAAGGTATATGGATGCGTATGGTGGTGATGTTCCATCAACCCGGTCATCTTTCATGACTACAGTTGCACCATTTGTCGTTTCAACTCCGGCTGTCGGATTTATGCATTCTGTAATCATTATAGATATCAATATCGAAAGGAAAGCTATATAAAGATTAATGTTCTTCATTCTTACTCCGCCGCACTGGTTTTCTGGAAAGGGGAAACACCTGAAAATTCACCTGATATACCTTTTCAGGTGAAACCTCATTATTTTCTATGATACGGATCTTCTCCCGGGTTTCACAAATCAGTTCACTTACCTTTCTGAAATTTTCTTCACTAAGACTCACCGAAAGTGTCGATATATCGCGTTCTTTTTTTGGAAATCTGACCAGTGCCTCAGCCCCCAGTGAAGCCATCATTTTTTGAAATGCCTGGATTGCAGCACTCTCCCATCGGTCACCAGTAGACAGAAAAGTCCCCTTTGCTGCATACCCGCATTCAGTCTTACAGATAAATCCTGCTGTTAAGAGTACGTCAAGTGCTTTCTCGACCTTTACAGGACTGACCGGCGGTTCAAGCAACATGCCTAATTGACCTGGATCTGCAATATCGGGAACGATTTTTATGAGTTCATACAATGCGACATAGTACCACTGTTCAAAAAAATGGAATTTTTCTTCCGGAATGCAGTGATGCATCTTCTTGCGCATATCACTGAGTTCTGTGTACAGAAGTTCCTTTTCGGCACTATCACAGCACTGTTGAAATTGTATCAATACACGAAAATATGCCGCTTCCCGGTTACGCAATCCTAACCATTCGATAATTTTTGGTAATACTGAATTCCCGATACCCCGTGTGCCGTTACAAATTCTGGTGAAGGTTCCGGAAGGAACACCACATTTTTCTGCTGCACAACGGGAAGAATAGCCGGAATTTTTCCGTTTCTTCTCCAGGAGAAAATCCCGGATATATTCACGGTAATCAGTATATGAGTAAACAGAGTTCATATAGCTATCTTTTTGTTACGATCCGCAGAAAAACATCTCCGCCACGCATCTCTCTTCGAAATCGTTCAGCTTTTTCAAGGGGAACTGATTTCCCGTTAAGTAAATAGTGCTTTGCTATCTGATTTCCTTTGTTATACGCTGAATATGGTTGATGTTTCTCAGATATAACACCCACCGGAAGAATCTGGACAGTTTTAACTGAACCCTGAGTATCAATAAAAAATGCACTCGAAAGCCCAAATATTGGTACAGACTCTGAACCGCTTAACTCCAAATCGACCACAATCAGTTCAGTATTATCAATAGTGATTTTTCTGGTTGTGTTAATAACAAGTTTAACCCGATGATTTTCCCTGTCTAATGAAGCTCCAACGATTATCGATGAAAGTGGTGAATACACCAGGGCATTGTCAATATCAAGTTGTGGTGCATATTCACAAAGAATTTCCCCACTTTTTATTGCTCCAATGTTGCATCCGAAAATTCTTATGGTGCAGCTTGAGTTGTTTTTAACAATCGAGTATCCGATCTGAGGTGCTGCAGTAGAACAAACAGCAAAAAACGCCATTAAAGAAAAAAAAAACTGCCGTACCCGGCAGGGAAAAACAACAGTTCTGTTATTCATACCACTCATCACCCTTTTACCGAGGGGTCGAGTACACGCCCCATGAATAGAATCGTATTGGTTTGCGTATCACGGATCAGATAGACAAATGGACGATCGGCGATAAATATCTTTGGTGCTGATATAGCTGTGACCTCGAACAAGATAGCAGTTGCAGCAGCAGCTTCAGTACCATTTTCATCAATTTTGATAAATGCTTTGTGCAATATATCAGAAATAAATAGAGGGGTATCACTCATTGCAGAAAAATCTGCAGTAGTGCTGAATGGAACTTCCATGCCAAGTGCCACACATGCCTTTTTCAATGAAATCGAACCAGAGGTAAATTCAAACCGTGGAATCCTGACGGGTGGCAATAAAGTTGAATCAAGACTATTAATCAATTTATCAACAGTTTGTTTTGAAAGTTTACTTTCAAAATAGTCAAAAGTTCCGGAGTCCGGCAGAAGAAAATCCATAACCAGGCGGTCTCCGCAATAGGGAAGTTCAAGAATTCTTGTACTATCAACTCTGCCATAGAGAAGTTTAAGTGCTTTTTCTGATGAGCCACTTAATTCATGAAGCATCATCATGGGAATGGTGACTTTATTGCCATCTTTGCGGGTAAATGTATAATCAGCAGTCTTCGAGACATCAAATTTAACCTTCCAGTCAGCAAGAAAATAGATCGCATTGGTGAGAACGACTCTGGTCAGACTATTGATAGCTCCGGAAGGAATCAGATCTTTAATACGGTCTTTGGTCTGTTCGCTTACCCAGTCGTTAATAATTACTCTCGATGGTTCAGGGTTAGTGATAAAATCAAGCAGGTTCACCCCGGCATCATAATGTATCGCAAGTCTATCCAGATATCCCACTTTGAGTTTGAACTCACCGCCATTCTGCATCCAGATACTGTTGATATTGTTTATCTGAAGGTTCTCTACAGATGCAGCATGCGATTCGATACTTTGATCTATTCCATTAAGCGCGGCATGAAAATCATCACCGGGTAAAGTTACCTGGAGAGCCGTTCTGATTTGTTGATCGGTTGTTCCCTTCGCGCCGGCATCAGCCATACCCAATGCACTGACGATACTGAACGGGGAAAAGAACAGGTTACTGCTACCATTGTCACTCTTAGCAAGCTCTGCATACATTTTTACTGCAAATTCGTTATTGGATGAAGCTTGCGTGACAATACGCGGATCGGACGATGTGACAACCTCCCTAACCGCAGATAGAGATTTACTTACAGCAAATTTGGGAGAAGTAGTATCTTCACCGTTTTCAGATACAGGATTATTCATACAACCCGCAACTATGCCTGCCAATACTAATCCGAAAAGTTTTTTGTACAACATATTTCCTCCTGAAATGTACGTGAATACTGGTTAGTATCTTTTTGATCATCTACTAAACAATATACCATTAAAAAGGAGGAAATGGAACGTATCAAAATAATTTATGCTTCCAGTAATGGAAGCGAATTAATTTTTATATTTCTCTATATTTCAACATGTTACGTAGAACTGAATCAATTCTGCTTATTTTTTAACATCTATTAGTGGAAGCATTTGCCCCCGACTGAATCTCAAGATACAGAATCGTGACTTCGATTTTTTAGTCCGCCATTTACCGATATCGTAACAAAACCATCAATGATACCATACCGCCTGAACCCTATAGGATAGCAATAAAACCCGGATGCATCACGCGGAAGACCGGGTACTTTGCCTTTCAATGTACCACTTTTAATCACTTTCAATTTTTTATAATCATTAACACTCCATGGCGTTTCGGGATCATGAATTACTATATATGATGAATCAGCTTTCTTACCGTTAAATCCATACCCTGCCAGTGTTACCCAATGTCCGCCGGTTCGGGTATACGTATTTTTTTTCGCATTGTAATCGTACCAACCGAAATTAATCAGTACAGCATCTTTTTGATAAAGCGATAGTCTCGCATTGTCGAGAACCGGAGGTGCATTTCCAATCTGGAAACCATTACCGGCATCCCGCCAACCAAAGTGTCTGATCTCCACATTGTTAATTCCATTGTCATGTAAATACTTTTGTAATCCATTACATATCTGTGATGGACCAGAACCGTTTTTCCCGGTATTACAATAGGATTGCGACCCGAGCTCTTTTATAATTTCGTAAATTTGTCGCTTTTCGGGAACCGAATCATTCTGATTCTTTGCAGAGCCATAGGTTTGTAACAATGGCAGAATCGCATTCGCAGCTGCTGTCGGTCCGCAATACATTGAACCTCCAAGCGGAAATCCCCCAAACGACCGGTCACGCTGATAATAATCAGGGAGCGAATCAAGACGGTCGATATAATACTGTGGAATGGAGGTTGTCTGTTTTTCTGATGATGCTTCTGATAAGAAAAATGCCATCGTGATTATTATCAGAGTTTTTTGCCATGTAAAATTGATCACTTTGCCTCCATTGATAATACCTCTTGTTAATTTGTTTATCACCAGCCATTAGATTACAAATGTTATGGACTCCCGATATACATCAGTTGAGGCACGTTGCAACGTGCCCGTACATTCGGTACGCCAATCCCGAGCTCGGGATTAACCCACACCCAGTAGCATTTGTATTCGTATGATATAATCGCAGAATTCTTATTATATGCTTCACATGTGAGACCTCCATTCTTCAGAGCTCTGAAAGAGTGGGATAGCAATAGCCTGGGTCGAAGGCCCGGGCTATTGGATTTATAAAGTTTTTATAAACCCTGAAAGGGCGGAATACCATCACAATTGGTTATCGAGAATTGAATTTCGAAAAAAAAGCCCGAAAATTGTCTATCGGGAAAGGGGATTTTTTGGCCAGGGGAGGTTCCAGGGTTCTTTATATTTTTCCCAGACAGTTTGGATAGTACTATCTGTAAAAAAACTGCCTGTATCAGGGATATTAACATAACTGAATGCAACATCTTTATAGGTAAATCGCATCGCGTATGAGTGAAGGTACGGGCGATCCGACTGGCATTGAGTGATACCCTTATTATATAGTGTATCCCCCACTACAGGGACCCCAATAGATTTGAGTGCTACACGTATCTGATGCGTTTTTCCGGTTCTGATGTTAATGATATACAAACGGAATCCATTTCCAAGCCCTCTACTGAAAAAATGTGTAACTGCCGGATTAACCATAGTATGCCTCAACTTCCACATCCCGTTTCTGAGCGGAACCATATCACCCGCAATTGTTCCCTGCTTTTTTTTTGGTGTATTTCCAGCAATAGCACAATAGTACTTCTCTATTGTGTGAGTCATGAACATCTTTGCGAATTGTTGAGCAGCAGCTCTGTTTCGGGCAAAAATCATCAGACCGGAAGTCATTGTATCGAGGCGATGAACCGGATAAAGGTCAGCTATTTCAAGCTGCTCCCTGATTCGCTCACATAAACTGATCCCTTCAGCCCCTTTATGGAAATCGACATTGTAGCTTTTACTGATAATAATAAAATCTGGCTGACTATCGATGTGCGTGAATATATTACAGCTTTGCTTTTCCATGTCTTAAATATAAAAAAAGCATCATGCACATAGATACCCCCCCAAAAAAAGCGGGATGCTTCACCACTGGCATCCCGCTTTCCATAACACCCCACAAACAAAATCAAATCACGCAGTCATGTCGACACTTTCACCACGCCCTGATTCCTGGGGTTGGCGTGCCTGCTGTGCCCTTTGATCAGATCGAACCTTCTCTCTCTGCTCTTCAGCACGGTTGTTCTCCTCGGTACGTCGTTCAGTCCGTATCTGCTCAGCACGCGTAACGCCTGAATTTCCTACACCATTAACTGCCATCGGGTACCTCCCTGTTACTGGCTTTTGCTATAATCTCCTGTTTAATTTATCGGCAGATTTTTTGAAAACTTTAGAAAAAAAAACCTGTTCCTTTTCAGGAACAGGTTTTAGTAATTAAATTAAAGAATGTTTACTTCTATTATTGAGTCACTGCATTTCGTAGACAGGTAATCCGATCTTTTCCCTCAAGTCTCAGTATCCAGAGATCCCGTGACAGATTTGAAAAAGTTAGTTTTGACATTGTTGAATTCAGAGCTCCTTTCCTTATCAATCTGCCCCTGCAGTCAAAAAGAGAATATGTGGAGTAGTTATGCATTTCCGGAAGTTGTACGACAAACCCATTGGCCGTCGAAGTCAACTGAGCAGTTTCGAGATGTTCCCCATGCAGATTTTTACCAAAAATAACTGGAGTACCAGCCTGCATTATTAAAGCAAATTTGTCAACATTTATCGCATCGGCATAACTTAACTTAATCGTATGATCTCCAGCCGTCAATTCCACTGTTTTTTGAAGGTTTTCGTAATGAAATTCCGACCAGTTGCCTGTCGTTCCAGTAAATGATATTGTACCGGCAGTGGTACCATCAATAGCAACGGTAAACTCTGTTTTATCCAGGCCGGTACCAACTTTGAATGCAAGTGCGTATGTTCCGGCTTTATTTATATTCACTTTATAGGTGGTTGAATTTCCATTTTCGATCCAGCCAATACTTGTAATCCCATTACTGGTTTCAGCACTGATCTTGTCGCCGCTTTTTTCGGTAAAATTTTCTGCCTCGATATACATAGTATCAACTTTACCAGTATCTTTAAATGTCGCTGTAACAGTTACATCTGAATTTAAAGTAATGGTAGTTGACAAATCTTTCCCAGACAACCCCCCCCCACTCCAGCCATCAAATAAACTTACACCGCCTGCTGGTTTTGCGGTAAGAGTCACAGTACTTCCTTTATCATAAGAAGATTTATCTGGTGATTTTGTGACCGAACCAGTCCCGACAACTTTTATGGTTAGTACTACAGTATTTGCTGGCTTTTGTTCAAACTCAGCGGACACCGTTTTATTACCATCCATGGTAATTTCGACGCTGCTGTTACTGCCGGTTGCTGCGCCTGCCCAGCTCTTAAAAATATACCCGTCAGAAGGTGTTGCCGTGAGAGTTACTTTTGTCCCGGCAGCATATGAACCACTATTTGGATTTTTTGAAACAGTTCCGCCATTCCCAACATTCACAGTTAAAGAAAACGTTTCTGTTGCTTTCTGCTCGAATACTGCAGATACCGTTTTATTACCATCCATGGTGATTTCTACTGTTGCATTGGTACCACTCGCATCACCTGACCAATTTTTAAAAACATACCCGGTTGATGCAGTTGCAGTAATTTTAACTTTTGTTCCAGTTGCATAGGAAGAACTATTAGGCTCCCTGGCAACAGTTCCACCTGTGCCTGTATTTATTGTCAGTGTATAATTTGTCGGAGTTGTTCCATTGCATGATTTTACTTCAACATTTGCCAGAGAGGTTTTCAATGAAGCAATCGTTGACCCCCAATTACTATTAGGACATTTTTGAGTTATCGCACAAACGCCATTTGCAATACGAGCTTTCAGATTATTTACATCATCCCATGCAGCATTATGTCCGGTACATCCACCTCCTGCACCATAACCGCAATCTGCAATTATTGGTTTTTTAGTTGTATTATAAATGCCACTCCAGGTCATAGGATCTTCACTTTTAATTTTATCATTATTTGCAAGAGCAATTCCACCAGATGTAAACATAAAATCAACTTTACTCAAAGGAAATGCACCATAATACTGGGCAGTTCTGCCTGATTGCCATTCAATCCATGGGGAAATGTCAACAGCAAACTGAGCTTTAGGTAATGCGGATTTTACGGCATCGATCATGAGCCCCATCCACTGACCGGCATCCTGAAAAGTCAGTTTTACTTTTTGATTTTCAACATCGAAATACTGATAATAATCCGGCTCCATAAGCCAGATTACCGCTTTATCTGTTCCAAAGGTTGATGCCACCCGCTGTGCAAATGCTTTATAATCATTGACAACCGTATTTACATTACCTTTAAGCCATCCGGCCCCTTCAGTTCCCAGTTTCCCGCCAACATTGGCATCGCCAAGTGCTGCAGCTTTTGCAATTATATAACCATAAAAAACAGGTGTTTTATTATTACTTTTACAGTAATTGCAAAAATCTCCATATACCTTATTTCCATCAAATGTAGTATTTACAATCCACTTGGTTACATAAGTAATATTACTGGCAACTCCTGAACCCTGGTTACCACCTAAATAATCCCAGTCTGTACCAAAATTAAACTTACAGGGGTCAAATTGGGCAAAAGCAGTTGAAAATGAAATTAGTGCCCAAAAAGCTGACACCAAAAATTTTTTGCTCATCAGGTTGTCCTCCAACAATCGAATTAATTTTATTTTAAAATTCTCAGGTATTCGGCCAGGATGGAGACAATTATGAGAAGCAGGAAGAAGAAGCTATTTTTAATCGTTTAACTTACCCTTCTTACGGCTCGATTTCATCAACCATCCCCACTCACGAAACCGATAGTTTCAGAATTAGTATTTTTTTTAAGTGGAGATGTTCAATTTTATTTTTGATGGAATACCACACTTTAAATTACTTCTATCTAGATTACACCAAAAAAGATAAATTATTAAGAATTTCTAAAATTATTAGCTATATTATTGACCATATATGGATAGTTTATTAAATATTTGTTGTTATACAGATTACAGAATATACCTCAGAGATTTTTATAAGAAAAAAAAGGAGATCTCACCAGGATTCTCATACCGGGTGTTTTCCCGAAGAGCTGAGGTAAAAGCCCCAAATTTTCTTCAGTGGCTCATAGAGGGAAAACGAAACCTCGCACTTGCAACTATTCCGCGAGTATGTGTAGCGCTTGGGCTAAAAGATGAAGAACATGACTATTTTTATAATCTGGTTCTTTTCAATCAAGCCCGCACTATAAAAGAAAAAACAGATTATTTTCTAAAACTGGCAGAGTTAAGAAAACAGTCCAGAATCACCTTAATTAATGAATTACAGTTCGAGCATTATCAGAACTGGTACAATGAAGCGATCAGGGAATTATTGCGGTATTATAAATTTGTTCCATCAGAAAAATACGCATATCGTAAACTTGCCCGTCAATTAAGCCCCGAAATCGATGAAAACCTTGCTCGTAAAGCAGTTCGTCAGTTACTTAAACTGGAGTTACTGAAAGAGGCTGATGATGGAACTTTGAAACAGACAGACCATTTTATCAGTACCGGCGATGAAATTGACAGTTTTCTTATAAAAACATTCCATAAGACAATGATCACACTTGCAGGAGAATCCCTTGACCGACACTCGAAAGAAGAACGGGATATCTCAAGTGTCACGATGAGCATCTCAAGTGACTGCTTTAATCTGATTAAAAAAGAGATTCAGCTTTTCAGAAAACGGATTCTCGAAATAGTGAATGTTGACAAGGAATCAGAAAATGTATACCAGCTCAACTTTCAGTTCTTTCCGCTCACAAAAAATATGCGGAATGATATTCAGGAAGATATGGAATGAAATTAATTACCTGTATTTCGATTCTATGCATCTCATGTTTATTATTGATACGGTGCAGTTCGAATGATACAATTGCCGGTGGTAGCGGAGCTGAAACGGGAAACGCACGAGTTTACGGCAGAGTCATTGACACCGAAGGTTCACCGGTTGCAGGTGCTATTGCATTCTGCTACCCTTTTTCCTATAATCCAGTTGTCGATACACCACCGGGTGTTCCATATATAGATACAACCGATTCTGATGGCAAATACTTTTTTGAATTAACTAGAAACACTGTTTTCAATATTATTATAAAAAAACCGGGAAAGGATCAACTTGCCCTTATCACCATGATTGATGCTGAAAGTGGTACATTAACTGATGCTACTCTTAAAAAAACGGGCTCAGTTATAGTTTCTTTTCCTGACGAAACAGTAATGAGACCGGGTGAGATTTTTCTAAGCGGAACTCCGATCCGTATCAACGTTAACCAAAGTGATATTTCCGCAGGTTTTATTCGCATTGATTCCGTTGCTGATGGCTGTTACTCAAGCATCATTTTTTCAGACACTGCAACCAGGTATCAGACTGTTATTGAAAAAGAGATTTGTGTAAAAAGTGGTGATACAGCAGTAGTTCCCGTCTGTTTGTGTTCGAAATTGGCCTATGGGTACGATAACCATCTGCTCAAACCTGTCCAGGCTCAGTACTCATCATCAAATGGTACTCTAACTCGTCATGCATGGACAGGCGCAAATGTTGCTCTAATGACAAAAGACAGCAGTCTTGATCCATGTGTTATGCGTCGTATCATTTCAGTTCTGGATTCAGCTTTTTTATTTAACATAAAATATATCGGACAACCCCCCTCTCTTTACAAGCATTATCAGGAATTTATCACTATTACAGAAATTCCGGGAACGAATGGTGTTTTTAACGGTTATGTAGGTGTAAGTGGAATAGAAATGGGTGAAGAGCAGTTTAAAAAGATGTATCAATCTGTTGCCAATGAAAACACCTTTCCTCAGGAACTCTTCTTTGTAATATCAAATAATTTTAATTTTTTCATGAGTAGATTGACTTCAAACAGTAATGCGAAATACAGCACCGCTGTCCTGCGTGGTTTTTCCGTGTTCATGAGATTCGTGACAATGGAAAATATTAATGTTAAAGCAGGAACAATAATGAATCTTTCTTTATCGCAATACAAGCAAAAAATCACAACCCTGATGGATACATACATCACTGACACATCACTCAGTTTTAAGAACGCATTTGCCGTTGATACCCTTACTTTCTCTGATCTGAAATCAGAACATCTGTTTGCATCCATGCTAATTAAACTGGGTAATCTGTATGGGGATTCATTACTTCAGAATCTCTGGGGCAGAATTGAAGAAAGACCTGTGGCTGATAATTTCCAGTCGGCAATAGATAATCTGGTGATTGCAGCAAGCCGGGCGGCAGGACGAGATCTCACGCCACTATTTTCAGAGTGGCGTTTTCCGTTTTCTGAAGATGCAAAATCTGAAGCTGCGAGATTGTATCAGCAGTAATAGAAATAATAAAAATTAAACGAGTGCACTTTTTTAACAACGAAACACTCGAAATACACGAAAAACAATCCGGTTACAATCCAATTCTCACAGAACAATTGAATACATCAAACACTTCAAGAGAATTGTACTCATAGGACCCGTCAATCATGATATGTCGACCAAAAGCTGATTCGGTGTTGAATTTCAGACCGAAACCTGTGGTGATTTTCCATGGAGTGTCCATAAAATCAGATTGAAGTTCCTTTTGTATACCTGCTCTCAGAAGTATTATTTTAAAAATCTCCTGTTCGATACCTCCCGACATTTTCCATATCTGATCTTTATACATGGGGATCTGTCCCTCAGCAACCAGTGTTGTCGTATAACCAGCTCTGAACATTCCACCCATTTTCAGTGTGGCTGCATTTGGTTCGAAATATTCTTTTCCAGTAGAAACATTTTTCCATTTGTTGATTACCGGAAGATCTTTCAATAGCAATCCGTATCGGATGTTTTCGGAAAGTTCCCAGAGAAGACCGATATCGATCCCGGCACCAAAAGAGTTACCGCTGACCGAATTTTCCATTTTCCCATTCACCCTGTTGCTTATGCAGCGTAAGTTGACCCCAAGTGAAAACGGCTTCAGAAAATTATTGCTTAACATATTGAATTTATAGGCTGCAGCTGTAATAAAGTGAATCTCTGTCATCAAACCATCAGGATCCCCGCTGTAGAGAAATGCCTGACCGAATCCAAGTTCACGTGTTGCTTTATTTACATATGATGCGCCTATATTACTGAGGCCAAACCGGTACTGATATCCGACGACCGCTTCAGGACCGGCAACCCAGGCCAGACCGGCAGGATTGTAAAGTACACCATATGCATCATCAGAAACAGCTACATAAGCATTGGCAAGCGCAGCAGGCCGTGCGAAGAGAGGTATCTGTCCGGCGCCAGTAGGAATACCAGAGAGATCATCATCCCTGTACTCTGCAACAAGCTTCCCGGGATTATCTTTTTCAACCGCATAACTGATCAAACCATACAGCAGACCCACTCCAAGCCAGCCTGCCGATGAAATAAGAAATTGTTTTTCATTATGCACTTTAGGACCATGATATACATCGGTCTTTACCCCCTCCGGTGTATGTCCATGCAGTTTTGCAATTGCAATTCTCAGAACTTCAGATGCCTGTACACCGGCATCACCGAGTATCTTTACCGATTCTATCGTTTGTCGCATACGCACATCAACAAGATTAAGTTCAATTCCGCAGCGATTCTGATCGATATCAATACTACCGTTGATCATGCGGTCCATCCCGGCATCCCTTCCAATGTCAAGAACACAGCGCGGATCTCTGCAGTGTGCGGGAATTTTTCCACCAAACTTCCCAATAACCTCTTCAAGCTGTTTCTGCGAAAATACAGTGTAAAATCCAACATCCTGAATACCTTTTACCAATTCGCCAGTAGCAGTACTTTTCATTTTTACTGCATCACCGTACGTTTCCAGGTTCAGAATACCTACCTTTACTCTGTTGTCACCCTGCAGTTCCTCAGCATTGACAATTGACATGACCATCATGACTAATCCGCACCATGCAATCTGTTTCACTCCGGACCTCGCTTTATATAATCTATTCATGATTACCTTTTTTATATATATGCTTTGATTTACTTAAACTTACAGAACCTTATTATTTGAGTAATACTATTTGTTTCATCATTCTTTTTTCTTTACCTGTAGCACCAACGATGGAAACAACGACGAAATATCGTCCATTTCTGCACATTTTATTACCATTCTCAGCAATCACATTGGATGAAATTTCAATCATCTTTTCCTTTTCCATCGTCTTTCCATCCCACCACACCTGATAAGGATTTGTGTTGGCATTAGGTATTGAGATTGCCCAGACCAGATCACCCGTTACATTGTAAATTTTTACAGTCACTTTATGCAGATTACGCTCCTGCGATTCAGCCTGAAACGAGATACAAGTACCTGAATAAGGAATTTGTGGATGTTTAGGACGAACGTAGGGAGAGAACGGGTTAGGGTTTATCTCCAGATACATTGAAGTGCCGGATTTCACCATCAGTGAATATGCAGAAAAATGAGGAAGTGCAGCTGATACACTATTCTTATCTGAGGACAATATGGAATTCGCGAGCAGATGCCAGCACAAACTATCTTCATCCCAGTTCCCAATCGCTAATTCACGTTTACCGGTTTTATAGTTTTCGGGAACATCCATGACAATTCTGATACTGTCATTTGTCAGATTGAAAGCGACATTCTCCATCTCTTTTATTTCATAAGCAACCGTATCAACAGTTTTATACAGACCAGTGCTTCTGCGAATTTTATTTTTCAATTCCTTTAATGAAAAATCAAGAAGCCCCACATCCCCGTCTTTTACAATTCCAGCGGGAAAAACGATACGGCAACCCTGTGATGTAACAGCTGTGTCTGGTGTTGATTTACACAGAATCATATATCGTACATTCAATCCGGCAATAGAACTTCCATCAGAAACATATTCACCGGCGACACCTGAAGACTGCGCATAAATGTGTGCATAACCAACATAGTCAGTAGACGGTTTAAATACTCCGGAGGAGTTAATTGTACCCGCAAACGCAGGTGCTACCGACCACTCTGGTGTAATACTCAGCTGATTACCATTGTCGTCAAAGCCAACAGCGGTAAACTCAGCTTTATCTGAAACAGAATTTTTAACAGGATTTGGATTTCCGGCATCGGTACGCTTTACAAGTATCTTTTTTAATGCTGATCCTGAAACGTTGAACGGAATAATAATAGAATTTTTTGCCCCCGGAACCATCCGCGTAACAGTTGTATCGATACTGACACTCAGTAATACTACTTTTGAACTTTTAAGAGTACCCGTTTTTACGGTTGTCTTTAGACCACTGTTATCAGAAAGTGTACTTCCCTGATCATCTATAAGTTTCCAGGAGATACTGTTAGCATTTTTTATCTCACCAGGGATAAATGCAGAACTATAATATCCTTTTATTGCAAAATTAATCGAATATCCTGATGGATATACGAGTGTATCATCAGTTGACGGAATTACTTCAAATTTACTTAAACTTCCAAGATCCGGTGATACAAAGGTAGTGTAAAGTTCCTTATCATACCCATAAACGTTTAACACACCTCTCCATGCTTTAAAATAGTATTGCATCGACTTACCATCTTTTGGGGGCTGAATTGAAATAGTATAGACCGTATCACTTTGTTGTACCTTTTCTACTGAATAAGTTGTCCATAGAGGATCTTTGTAATAAAGGTATACAGAATCAAGCATCGACTTTGCAGTAAGTGTTACAGATATTTTACCATCAACTGGTACAAGTGTGTCTTTTGCATTATGACGGAGATCCATCTGTAATGTATCGATGTAAACTGTTGCATCCTCTGGCACGCTGAATCGATGATAGGAAAGATCAATTATTCCAGGTTGTTTTGCATCGCATCCAAGAACATATACACCATGCCCTGCATTAGGTAATGAGTCTTTGATAAGAACAGATTTCACCAATGGTGACTGAAGTTTTACTGTTCCTTCAAAAAGAGTATCGTTCAATATACTCCATCTAAGCAATTTGCTACCAGGAATCATCAGAATATCTGACCGGTACGGTGTTGCCTTTCCATCGCTGATCTCGATAGTCTTTGATCCGATGATACTGTCCAGAACGTACCCTTCAGCTCCAGCAACAATCTCATATTTTCCATCAACAAGATTTTTAATTTCGAAATAACCGTTTGTTGCAGATTTTGATGTTGCGATGAGTGCACCAGTTGATGTACTCATTAGATTGACAGTAACATTTGATTTTAAGGATCGGTCAGTGGACAACATAACTATACCATGTATCATACCACGTCCCTGCAGCGTATCCATAAATACCTGCGTTGTTTTCATCTTTGTCGCTAAAGTGCAGGCTACAGAACGTGGTGTAAACCCATTGGCAGAGCTGTAAACGATATAATTTTGTTCACCAGGCAGACTTATTTTATAATCACCATAGGTATTATCAGTTACAACTGAAAAAGAATCGGTTTTATTCACATTAACAAATTTCAAACCGGCATTAGTTATAGGCGCATAAACACTTACAGAGTCAACCCATGTTCTACCCCAGACATACCCTGTAATCAATGCAGCTCCGGGAGCCATCGAAATCGTGACACTCTTTGAACTCATCACATCGATTTGTGCCGAATAGCTGGTAAATCCTGTTTTTTCACTGGTAATCGTGTATGTCCCGGAAGGTATGGAGAATGCAAACGTTCCACTCTGTGGAGTTGACGGAATCTCTTCAATAAGAGCACCGTCCTGGTACAACCGGACCTTTGCCCCCAGCAGTGTCGCTCCTGAAGAATTTTTAACTACTCCCGATAAGGTATTTGGGTTCTGTTCAAGAGTGATTGTTCCATACGCATAATGTTCACCTGACATAACAGTAACTTTCGTTGGCAGTACCGGTTTATATCCTGTTTTTTCAGCAGAAACACGCCAGTCTGCCGGGTAACAATTCACTACAAAATTACCTAATGCATCAGAATTAGTTTTTGTCGTATCCCCCTGATCTGATACCGCTGTTATAGTTGCTAAATTTATCCCCTTACCCGATGCATCATTGATTTTTCCATAAATCGTTGCTTCAGGTCGCACCAGATAAAAAGTGTCTCTCCGAATTTCACCTTCCTTAATATTGATCGTTCTTGTCTGACTCTCATACCCATCCTTCTTTGTTGTGAGCCTGAACGATCCTGTTGGGCGCTTACGTGCAAGTTTACCATCAAGATCAGTGTAATACAAAAGTGGCGCTTCAAGTGAACCGTCAAGAACTTCCAGCTTTATTTCTACAAGACCGACATCACTGGTGGCTACATCATTACCCGCTCTGACAAGTTCTTTGGTGTACACTTCGAGACTGCACTCCGGTACAACATATTCAAAACTTATCGTATCACCTGCTGTACCTGCACCTTTATCATCTACAGCGATAGCTCTCCACATGTATTTATTGGTTGTAAGAATTGATGCAGCTTCCAACTCAACACTCATTGTATCTGTCTTTTTCATATTGGCTTTTGCCATTACTTCTGTCTGATAAACAACAAGTTGCGCATTAAGACCTTCATAAGTCGAGCCGATATACAAATAAAGTTGATAGGTATTAGCATTTGCAGTATCCAGATTAGTCCATTTAAACTGTATTTTTTTATTATCTACCGAATTCAATTTTACATTTTTTGGATATGTTCCAACAGGTGCAGTTAGTGGAAGACCGGCCATTTTAAACTCTCCGGGAGAACCAATTCTTGCTGAAGAGTATGCTGCATGGTTACCATAGTTGTTTAAAACAATCCAGGTGTACTGCTTTCCAGGCGAAAGCGGCGGCGGATCAGCAGTTATTGTACCTGATGGATCCGGGGCACCATAAACCATCCGGTTATTAGGTGTTATTGCCTGCCAGATTATACTCAATCCCTGCAGGTCAACTTTACCATCATCAGTGGAATCGATTTTTATGACATCATCGGAAAGAATTATATGATAATACGGCACACCGGGATTTGCAGTCCAGGAAAATGTCGGTGTCAACTCCTGAATCGTGCCTGATGGACCTATCCACTTTACAGGATCGGGAGATTCGATAACTACCTGAAATTCATTGGAAACAAAGGTACCTGTTGAGAATTTCCATGCAACAATGCAGTAATAAACACCTATACCCATATTTTCCTGATCCATTGCCCGAAAAGAGATCCCTCGTTTAGGGGGAGTTCCAGGATAATAGACATTGTCCATCAAAGCACTTTTCGATGTGTCATAATATGGCACCTTAACACTATCAGGGTAATTTACGATTTTTGATCCACCCGGATACCGACTGAAATAGATTCTTCCACTGTCGGGTGCTATCAGTGTACGAGATGCACCGACCCATTTGACACTAATCACATTACTCGCAGCTTTTACACCAATCGGAACTTCAACAGTCGCGTATTCTGCGGCCTGAACACTTACGAATGCTATCAAAGAGAGTATGATCAGCAAACCATTTCTTCCCATGTTCATCTATTTATCCTTTCACCTTATGCTCATATATTATTTAAAAGAAATAATAAACACCTGTTTTCAATGCAGGAAGCGGAAGCACATTAAGTTCCAGAAGCAACCTCAATTTACTCCCAAAAGCTGAACCCAGACTCAGTGTGGGAATCATAGCAGCATCACCCAGATGCATGTACGGCATATTTTTTCCTAAAAGATTTTTCTGGTTTTCATATCTGAAATCAATTCCAAAGACACCTATATTGAGAAATGCATTCCAGAGTTTGCATTCAAGAACCATAATATTGTCTACCTGTACTCCAAAATCAAGTACCAGAGAATCAAACGCACTTTCACTTTCTTCATCACTGAGATCTTTTGTCTCCATTGCTACGCGATCAAGCTTCATCGCTACTTCACCGAACAGTTTTGTATAGGAAAAACGGAGATGTTCTGGTATGATATCAAATCCAATCGTTAATCCTGTTGGCATTCTCCATTCCAGATTACTTTCTATACTAGAACCGTCAACCATTTTTTTTGTAGAGACAGTGACACTGTCTGCTGCATTTGCCAGAAGTTTCTGCCGCAATTCGGAATTGTTTAAAAGCTCGGGATCTTCAAAATCAACCGTTGTCTGGAACGTTTTGGGATCAATAAAAAACGGTAGTGAGTATCGTGCGTAAAATTGTCCGTGGGCTTTAGTTCTAAATCCGAATCTGGAGGTTAAAGTAAAACGCCAGGCTTTTAACCCGATTGTCGGAGTCCACACCTCAGCATCATAATGGCCATATGCTCTTCCGTAAATTTTATCTGATGAATAATCTATCTCGTGATCGAGCGATAAGCCGCCGGCTGCATTCGGGTCTGTCTCATAAACAAAACGCCCAAGTATATCGGCATCTACTTTACCTCTAAGATCCATCGTAAACAAATGACGATGAAGATTCAACGCCATAGTGAGCATCTTGTTTATCCGGTAAGCATATCCAAATGTCATCGTTTCCCATGACATGGAAAGACTTAGTGGTACATTGACCGTTCCCCGTAAGAGGAACTTTACACCATCCATCAGGCTGTCAGGGTTGATAAAAATATTTGGATTTCCCAGTGAATTTTCATACCCAAGGAAAAAATTCTGTGTCGTGGAAAAGCTTGCCACACCACCCATCATGGGCACATCAACCATGACCGACATATTGGGATACTGCTGTGCACTCCCGGCAGGTTTAAAGCTCGCACCATTTGAAAAAATTGAACTGTCCATAAATATCGAGTCCATCGCAGGGTCAACATACTGAATGAAATCTCTTAAATTCGCAGTACCCTCCAGGGGGATATTGAATCCCATGAAACCCCTTGGATATTCAAACGATACATCGGTTGGACATCTGAGAAGATCGTAGTTGAATCCAATTGATATACGCGCATTGAAAGCCGGCAATTGAACGTCAGCATTCAAATCTTCGACACTCACACCATTTGCCGCATACAACGTAATTGCCGACAACAACAATATCTTTGTAGCCCGATTCAACATGAAAAACACTCCTTGTCGGGTTTTATCATAGCAAAGTATAACAAAACTGATTATAGAGTTAACGGCAAAGAGAGTCAAGTAGGGATATTACGAAATGTCCAAAAAAGTGTAATGAATAAACAGGAGTAAAGAATATCTTTTGCAGATAGTAATTTAACCAGGAGGGACATATTGCAGATTACGACAAAGTTCTTAATGAAGGAATGAGGAAGAGTAAAACTGTCAATTTAAAGAGAACAGAAATATGCAGGTAGTATAAAGTAAAGAAACTGAGCCCCATGTAACATGTACATTGGCAACCACTCCTCTGCACTGCAGAGTTGTATGTGTTGCTATTTTAAATAGATTGATATTACACAGGAGCCGGTGTACTATGTACCAGAGAATCACCAATCTTCTTTTTCATATCATTGGAATATTTAAACAATGGTACAACCCGTTTATGCAAGGGGACAATATCTCCGGTCTTTGGATTCCTCGCAGGACGAGGCTTCCTCATCTTAGTGTAGAACGTCCCGAATCCACGGATTTCGATGCTCTGCCCGTTTGCAAGAATTGAAGCAACCGTTTCTAGGAGCTCCTCTACAACGATTTTTGTATCTGCTTGAGTCAGACCGGTTGTTTTGGATACTGATGCAATCAGATCATGTTTTGTAGTATTTGACACCATGCCCCCCTGTTTTAAGTGCAGGAAACACTTTAAAAGTTATCGATAAGCATAAAACTGCATTCCGAAAAATGCACATTATCTACTCACTAACTATCAGTTTGAAGATTACTTCAAGGCCAGATATTTCACCCAAACACGACATTTGGAGAAATAATCAGTGGCAGTTGCTGTCTAAATATCCAATGAGATACACGTGAAGTCAAGAGTTTTTTAACAGAACTATTTTTTTAATCAATTTTTTTTGTGAATAAATCAAAAAAACTGTCTATCCGATTGAAATTACTACAGTAATAACGATAACCCTTCGGCAGCAAATGCATCTTTAATGTTCCAATACTCTACGGAATGAACTGGATAGACCGGTTTTGATGAAAAGGTCAGACAAAAACGTTCTTGATCATTATTTTCAGAAAAATATTCGAGAATGGTCGCTCGTTTCGCACTAAAACCACTTGAGACGTTGATCTTCAGGTTCTGTAATCCCGACCAGCCCGGATATGCATTACTCAATACTTTCAGCCATGTAGTCTGAATTGGTCTGTTTTCCAGAAAAAGCATCAGCAGCTCTTTCTGCATCTGAATATCAAGGTCTGCAAAATCCAGCACATCAGCATTGGTGATACGATCAGCTTTCTTATCAGTTTCTGCATTGCGACCAAAGGTTTCATAATACCTGTCGATCAATAATTGTATATCTATATACTCCGATGGAACGGGTAACATTTCATAAAGATGATCTGATTTGACATTACAAACATAATCAAACCCTCGAGGACGTCTCCCCAGAAGAGGTTTACTATAGATATATGATTCATATAATCCAAACCCGAACCCTTCAGCTACTGATGTTGAAACCGCAGCGGAACTCAAAGCATACATAGCCGGAACAACATCCTCCTGATGGTTCCTGAAACATTCGCAGCCTGCTGGATTTACAAGAAGATTTAACTGATATTTTCGGGCAATATCATTAAGCGATTTGCAAAGCATTCTGTCGTGATGTGAAGTACCTTCGGGTCCTAATACAAGTGCTGTACCAAGTAAACGCGACAGAAGAACTGTTTCAATTATATTTTTACGTCGAATGATTCTTGAAGAGCAGTACCAGACAGGTTTTGACATGTCAAATGCCGTCTCTTGCGCATTCGACAATGCATTCAGTTGTGAAGTAAGCTGCTCCATGTTGAGTTGAACCTTACCCGTTCTGACAGAATTTGGCAGTAGTCGTACCGGAAAATGTAATCGTGAAAGGATGTTGTATGAACGTTTTCCCGGGACAATATATTCCACTGGTGCCCCTGCACAATGAAGCTCTTCATCGATTGTTTTCCGCCAGTTGCGTACTTTACATATTATATCAAGCATTTCTTTGCGTCCCTCTTCAGCGAAATCATGAACTATCGAAAAGAAACGGATCCTGTCACAACCATATTTCCGGGCTGTTTCCGTAAATGCAACAGAGGCTGCAACATTCTTTCCGAGTGATACATTATGAAAGAGGATTGCCACAGGATATTGGATTCCCGGAGAAGCGATGACCGATTCAATTCTTGATTGTAACAAGTCTTTTATTCGGTTAAATTCCTGAGATGATTCAAAGGTGGTATAGTCAAAAAGTGGCTCGTCAATGATCTCCGAATGAAAAATACCTGGTTTGTCATCTTCAAGGCTGCACAGAAGTAGTGTACGTATGATACCATTTGAACAGGAACGGCACAATTCAGCATACCTGTCAATTACCTGCTTTACGCCTCCATGACGATAGTGGTAATGAATCTGAATAAACGTAGCTGGGAAGTTGTTCATTTTAATTTATCGTTTTTTATCTACACAAGGGACATATCAATTTTCAAATAGAAATGTATTTTTCTCATTTTTCGCATTCCCCCATCGGACTTCGTCACCTTCCCCCGCTTACGGGGAAGGATGGGATAGCTGCCGTTTCTCTCGGGGGTGAAAACTGCGATGAACTTCACGAAGATACTCTCTGTCTACATGTGTATATATTTCGGTTGTGACAATATTGGCATGCCCCAGCATCTCCTGCACAGTCCTCAGATCAGCACCACCCTCGAGTAAATGGGTCGCAAATGAGTGTCTGAACGTATGCGGAGACACATCCTTTTCAATACCCGCATTTTTTGCACATGAAGTAATAATTTTCCATAACCCCATTCTGGAAAGTGCCTTTCCACGAACATTCAGAAATACTGTACTATCGCTTACCGGTGTGGCAAACAGATGGCGTTCCAGTTCAAGATATTGTTTTATCCAGTGAAGTGCTATATCACCGATGGGGACGATCCTTTCTTTTGAACCCTTACCAAAAATCCGTACAAACCGTTCCTCTTCAAGCAGTTGTTCCATACTGAACGAAGCAACTTCACTAACACGCATTCCTGTAGCATATAAGGTCTCAAGTATCGCACGGTCACGCACTCCCCCACGTTTTCGAGTATCAACACTTTCGAGGATCGTTTCGACTTCCTGAACGGATAATACAGCCGGCAGATAACGCGTGTTTTTGGGGCTTTCAATCAGCTCTGAAGGGTCTTTTCCAAGCTCACCTTCGCTAACAATAAAAGAAAAATAACTTTTCAATGAGGAAACATTGCGCTGTATCGATGATGCAGCAAAACCGACATCAAACAGCACTCTCACATACTCCGAGAGTAATCCCGCTGTTACATCATCAAGAATAACAACCCGGTGCTGATTGAAAAACGCCTCCATACGTGCAAGATCATAACGGTATGATTCTACAGTGTTCTCACTCAACGTTCTTTCCATAAGGAGATAAGCGAGGAACTCTTCAAGAAGTGGGAGATGAAATCGAGATGTATTCATTGTAAATATGGGTTCAGACGTTTTTCCCTGCCTATTGTAGTGCGACCACCATGTCCGGGGTACACAATGGTATCATCAGGCAAGGTCAGCAATTTAGTTTTAATTCCCTCGATCAGGAGAGGTCCATCACCACCTTCAAAATCACTCCTTCCAACCGAACCGGCAAAAAGAATATCCCCGCAAATACAGTGTTTTCCTATAAGGAGAGCACAACCACAGGGGCTGTGGCCTGGTACAGAAATCACTTTAATTTTAAAACTACCTATCTGTATATCACCTTCATTCAGAATGCTTAAAGATCCCTTATATTCCCATCTCCAGCCAATCATCATTGAACCATTTTTATCCGCATTACGGATCATAAACTGTTCTTTTTCATGAATGTAAACCGGTATTCCTGGAAAAGCACCAAGAACCTCCATCAACCCCAGAAAGTGATCAAAATGGCCATGGGTAAGCACAATAGCTTCCGGACAATACTGGTTCTGCTTTACAAGACTGATCAATTCATCACAGTCTGATGAAGGATCGATGATCAATACTTTTTTTTCATCACTGACAACAACATATGAATTTGTTTCAATTGGTCCGGTTATTACCTTTTCGATCGTCACATCCACAGAAAAATTCTCCTCTAATTAACTTCAAATAGTGGTTCGTCAAATCTACCAATAAAAATGACTTCAGGTTGAAGCAGGATCCCGGTTTGTTCATACACACGTTTCTGCACAGTACGAATAAGAATCCTGACATCTTCTGCATTGCCATTTCCTTTATTAACAATAAAATTCGCATGTTTTTCAGAGACTTCAATATCTCCGGACTTCAACCCCTTAAGGCCGCATTTTTCGATGAGCGTACCCGCAAAATTCCCTTCCGGACGCTTGAAAACACTGCCACAATTAGGATATTCGATCGGCTGCTTAACCTTTCTTCGCTTCAGAATCTCTTTCTGAACCGCTTTTAGTTCATCAGCAGAAGCTTTTTTTTTAAATTTAAACGTCGCACTTAGTACGATGCCACCTTCAGCTTTAAAGCGACTGGTCCGATATCCCAGTGATGATTCTTCTGATGAAAAAGATCTGATCTCACCTGAAGGGAGCAGCACATCAGCGCAGGTAAAAGTATCCGCTATGCAGCTGTCAAAAGCTCCAGCATTCATGATAACCGCTCCACCAATGGTCCCGGGAATGCCACTGAGCTGCTCCATCCCTGAATACCCCAGTGCAATCGATTGGTTGATCAGTGAATTCAACAATGCGCCACCATCAGTAATTGCAACCTCATTTTCCCACCTGATGCTGGAAAAATTAAGTGAAGTATTGATAGTCAGCCCCTGCCAGCCATAATCACTGATAAGTACATTTGAACCTTTTCCAAGAATGAATAAAGGAAGTTGCTGTTCTAATGCAAAACTGCGCACTTCCTGAAGTTCATCAGCTGAAGAAGGCTCTGCGTAATACTTTGATTTTCCACCAATTCGGTAGGTGTTTCTTTCGAGTAGCAGCGCATTATGCAAAATATTCATATTCAACCAGAGAAATAGTGTTCAACATTTTTAAACTGCAGTAAATATATAAATAAGCGTCTATACCAGGAAAGTGACTCATAAAAGTTCGTCACGAAATTGAAAGCGAATACCATAATAATGTTAAAGAATTCGAAGAGTACATTCTGAAAAAACAGATTAAAATCCTAAACCTTTAGTTGTTCGTGAATCAAAGTTGCGGCAGCGTAAGAGGTTTGCCTGAAAGCTATCTACCAACAGCAACAGCTCTCAATGTCCCTTTTTCCAGGCGTTTAATAACTGAAGTTATCCATACTAGTCCGATAAGCGCAGTGGAAGCATTGCCTATAAGCATTCCCCAATACACCCCGGGAGCATGCATGTTGAATACAAAAACAAACGTATACGCAAGTGGAAAGCTAACTGCCAGCGTCCTCACAATTGTCAGGATTAAAGCTGGAACAGGATATCCTATCGCTTGAAAAACTGATCGACCTATAATTCCGATTACCGCAAATAAGAATGAATATTCAAGCACCCGTGTTTGTGTAATGCAATACTGAAGAACCAAAGGGACATCGGTGAAAAACCGGTACACAATTGGAGCAAGCAGGATATGAAATGTTGCCAGAATCAGAACAACTCCACCTGCAAGCACCAGCCCGCTTTTCCAGGCAACCCGGACTCGTTGAAAATTTCCTCTACCGACATTCTGACCAACCACGGTAATCATCGCTGAGCTCAGTGCAAAAACAGGCAGCAGAACCGCCTGATCAAAACGTCCGACAAGAGTAAACGCAGTCATGGCATTTTTATCAACGGAGATCAGGATACGATTGAATAACATTATTGCCAGCGCCATTGCCATCTGCCCTATAGCCATAGGTAAACCAATAAACGTAATATCTCTGATCAGTTTAAAATCGATATTTTTTATTTTCCATTTAATTCTGACCGCATTATTCTTGGA
>JBNKZD010000197.1:0-5736 GCA_050301235.1 Chitinispirillaceae bacterium
GTAACCACAGTCAATTGACCAATCGGCAGGTCGAGATCGAAACCTTTCAGATTGTTTTGGCGGATACCGCGTAGACGGATGTACTCTTGTTTACCAGACACCATTTTATTAAAGTGATTCCGTAAAAACGAACGTTAACGACCACAGATATTTACAGATTACTTTTGTTTTCAATCCGGAAAACGTATTTGAGCCCAAGTCGATTCATTTTTCAGGATTCGTCATTTTTGTCGTGGAACGCACGTAGCGCAACGTTTTAGCGAACCACGAATCTAGGATTAACGTTTCTTAGCGCTTCGCAGACACACCTTATTATTCGATGTTCATTTTGATTTCTAACCTTGCTGAGTCAGGTGATTAGCTGAATTTTGTGCATCAGCTTTTGTAAAGAAATAATAGTAATATTATTGCCAATGGGAAATTCGTCTTCCCCTCCGTATACAACATATTTTTTGCTGGCTTTTATATCTTTACTAGTCTGACTGAAATTTTTGTTCAGCTTTGGAGCTTTCCCATATTTTATTTCTACAGCCAAGACTTCTGAGGAAGGCATTTTAATAACTAGATCAATTTCTGCTCCGGCAGCAGTTCGATAAAAGTAGGTTTCTGCACGTCTTGGCAGAACCGAATGAATATTTTCAATAACGAATCCTTCCCAACTTTTTCCAAGAATCGGATTGGACAAAAGCATATCGTAGTTATCAATACTTAATAAACGATGTAAAATTCCACTGTCGCGTACGTAGTAACGTGGTGATTTTATGAGACGCTTTTTTACATTCATATGCCAAGGCTCCAAACGTCTTACCAGCAGCAGGTCGGTCAATATATCAACATAGTAAGCAACGGTTTTACTATCAATCTCCAGATTGCTTGCGAGCCTTGAATAATTGACTGGCTCACCTTGTAAATGTGCCAACATAGTCCATAAACGACGCAATCTGGTTGCAGGCACACGAAAACCCATCTGTGGGACATCTCTTTCCAGATATGTACGAATCAGATCTTCAAGCCAATCCATAGCAATCGCACCTTTATTCGCTTGGTAACTATTTGGGTAACCGCCCCTAAACCACAGCTTTCGAGAATGAGCTTTCTCTTCAGGAACTTCCAGCATGTTAAGCCCGCTCATTTCGATATAGCTTACTCTACCGGCAAGGCTTTCAGATGACTGACGCAACAAATCCATCGACGCAGATCCCAACAAAAGAAACTGCCCGGTTTGCCGACCCTGTTCTCTGTTCCTGTCAATGATACCACGCAAAATCGTAAATAGATCTGGTAGACACTGAATCTCATCTAATATCACAAGTTTATCTTTATGCAGATTCAGAAAGCTTATCGGGTCTTGCAGCTTTAAAAGATCTTCCGGAGATTCCAGATCGAGATAAATGGAATCCATCTGCTTTGCGATAGTTTTAGCTATGGTTGTCTTACCAACCTGACGTGAGCCCAATAATACAACAGCAGGACCATTTGCAATGGCTCTTAAAATTCTTTTTTCAATCCAGCGTTTAATCATACCTTGTATTTTCGGAGCTTACCTACGAAAATACAAGGATATAGAAGTTGGCTTCAATAACCCTAAGAAAATGAGCCAGCTGTAAACATTTTTATAAGCCACTGATACAATAGGATTTACCCCGGATTATGCATTTACAGGTTTGACTGTCAAATCGGTTCAGTCCGGATTGGACTGCTTAACGCAGACGATACTATAATTTTTTAACTTTACTTAAGTTTTCAGAAATCTTTGAAGGACGGCATTTTGGGGTTGCCATAAATTAGATATTCTATAACTATTTAATAGTTATCCTAATTCAAATATGTTATGCGTAGAATACCCCGATTGTTTATATTGATAGTGTCACTAACAGCCTTCCAAGCAAATCATCTGGAAGCTGAGATTGTAAAGATTTTGATTCAGGGTGATACTCAAAAAATAATGAATCCAAACAACGGGAAACAGGATAATTTTGTTCCATTGATGGCTAAGGTGCTGACGGACCCGATTACCAGGGATGCGGACTTCATTCTTCAAATGGGTGATATTGTCGAGTCAGACAAGGACAATAGCGACAGACCTCAGCAATATATCATTGCCCGAGAAGGCTGGCGGCAATTTGACGGTAAAATACCTTACGTCCTAAATCTTGGTAATAATGATGATGCAGCAGAATATTTTGCTGTCTTTAATGATCTGCCGGAGCCTTTTTCCAAGAATTCAAACGGTAGAAATTTCGCATATAAATTAAGCGCCGGAGGTGTAGATTGGCTGATAATATCAATGCGATTCCATGAACAAGGAGATGATAATACCGATGAGATCGACTGGGCCATCAATCTTATCGAAGCAAACGAAAATAGAAAAGTCATCTTTATAAAACATGAGGTTAATGAGAACAGTGGCATCGTTAACAAACTAAAACGCTATCCGAATGTTATTCTGGTTCTATCCGGACACACACAATCAAACCATTCAATTTTAACTGGAAATGCGGAGAACAAGATTGGCTGGATACGTACCTGTCACCATAATGCAAAATTGGATTCATACTTTCGGATGTTGTTGATCGATACAGTCAAGGGCACTATCCACAGCAGCTTTTATTCTCCACAGTATGAAAAGTTCTGGCATGACCCGACAGCACCGTTTCACCATTGTGAAAAAAGTGTCCCGTGGACACAAACAGGATTTGATTTTGGAGTCAAAGCGACTGAAACTGCAATTGATGGCAATGATGCCAAATTCATATCTTTAGAGATTCCTTGTTGTGTTGCTGTTGGCAGCGAATTCAAAGCAACTGCTACTTTTGAGAACACCGGAACCACCTGGAATGCTGATCTGCCACAGAATAAGTACAAGCTAGGAAGCGAAAATCCAAAAGACAACGACGTCTGGGGAACCAACACCAGGCGAACGCTTGTTTCCAACAACGTTGTTTCCGGCGAGCGCTATCAGTTTGAAATCAATTGCACTGCTCCTGAGAATGAAGGCTACTACAATTTTCAATGTCGAATGGTGCAGGAAGGGATTGAATGGTTTGGTGAATTTTCGGAAAACAGAATCGTATGTGTTGCCTTAAATCAGGTGGCTGATGGCTCTTTCGAGAACGGCGATGCCTCATGGTACCTTGGTAGTGGAGCAAGCATCTCTTCGGATATTAAGCGCAGCGGCAATGCATCACTCATGCTTTCTGGTGCATCGACTAGAGTCATTCAGACTGTGAAACTTGAAAAACACACTAATTACCAGATAAGCGTTTGGGCTAAGAGTGATATGAGTGAAGCTTCAGGTAACGTTTTTTTCGACACCAATGGTGTGTTCGATGGTCATGGAGAAGGAAAGTTTGAAATAGCTTCCGGAGAAGCGACCGAATGGACTCAATTCAAAGGTATGTTTAATAGCGGGAACTTTGATTCTGTAACTCTTCGAATTTTTGGAGATGACCTAGAAGGTACCGTTTATTTTGACGATGTGACTTTGATAACCTGTGGCAAAGAAACTTCGAACTTTGGTTCGGCTAAAATTGTGAATGCATACACTGACAAAGCATATCGTTTCGAGGCGGACGTTTCCGGTTTCGATAGTAATGTGCTCGATTATTTTTTACACAGCATACCTGGCTGGTTACATTTTGATTCTAATACAGGAATTCTGAGTGGTACTCCTGAAAAGAAGGATATCGGAGTCCATGCTGTGACGCTGGATGTTGCCAGCGCTGAAGAAAGTGAAAAATTCGCCTTTACCATAAGAGTCTTCGAGACTTCTCCCTATGAGTTCTGGGATGCAGAATATGCAGTTGGTTCAACGACTGATGATAATGACAATGACGGACTGCAAAACCTTCTGGAGTTTGCCCTCGGTGGAGATCCCGGTAAAAATGATGCTACGGATAAACTGATACGATTAACGCCACGCGGACCAGGGTTTGATTTTACCTTTCGGCGTCACCAGTCAACGGTTACTTATACCATAAAAAAAAGCACAGACCTGATAAATTGGTTGGATTATACTACAGTCAGTGATTTGAACGGATTGATTGGAGATACCTGTAGAATCTCGATCTCCGCTTCTGAAGAAAAACAATTTTTCAAATTAGAAGTAAGTCAATGATCTCAATCCGTTGTAGTCGGAACCAGAAGAACATCGGACATTCAAGATCATACATTCACCTCAAAAATAGCCTGAATTTCCACAGTCGAATCTTTAGGCAGTCCGGTCACTGCGACTGCAGCACGCGTATGGCGCCCGCGCTCACCTAAAATTTCCACAAGTGTATCGGATGCTCCATTAATGACAGCAGGGCTATCTGCAAAGCCGGGCAGAGCATTCACGAAGCCATTCAGTTGCACGACTTGTTTTATTCTATCCAGATCTCCTAACTCCTTTTTAGCAACAGCGAGTAGATTCAAAGCACACACGCGAGCTGCTGCTTTAGCATAATCCAAATCACAGGTATCGCCGACTTTACCAGTGTGAGTCATCGCCCCATCTACCAGACAGATTGCGCCGGAAAGATAGAGCAGATTGCCAGTGATTAATGCAGGCACATAATTACCTGCGGGCGATGGTGCAGCAGGAAGTTCAATACCTAGTTCGGTGAGACGTTGATCCGTTGTCATAAGTTCACCTTCTGTTTAAAGTTTGAAAGCGTCAATCACTGAAACAACTTGTGATCGTTCCAATAATTCTTTCAATAATTATTGATCACTTAAAAATTATGTTGCCTGATGTAAATACTGTTAGATTTATCGGCATTGATGAACTAGAAAAGAGTATCAATCACATTCTCGTAGATGTGCGTTCACCAGAAGCATTTGATGCATGTCGTCTGCCAGGATCAATCAACCATTGTGTTTATTTGGTATCCTTTCAGGAAGATTTTCTCAAAGCATATCCGGACAAAAGCATATCTTTAATTGTCTATGGTGAGGGCGGACACTATAGTGCTGACCTAGCGGCATTTGGTCGTTTGCAGTCGTTGGGATATACGAATGTCAAAGTTCTGAAAGGTGGTATTACTGAGTGGAAATCTGCCGGAAAACCGACTGAAGGACCTGGCGTTGAGCCAAAATCTATTCTTTGGGGTAAATTCAGCTTGGATAGAGATAGGACAAAAGTTCGCTGGGTAGGTCGAAACCTCTTCAACCAGCACGATGGCACGGTCGAAGCTACCAGCGGGTTTCTCGAGATTGGTGAAAACGGCAACCCGGTTGCAGGTGTGGTAACTGTCGATCTTGTTCAGATGACTTGTCGTGATCTGGATGATACAAAACTGAGAGATGGACTGATTGCGCATTTGCAAAGTGCAGACTTTTTTGATGTTAAAAATCATCCGAATGCTTCGTTCATACTTGATTCAGCCCGTCCAATCGAAGGCTCTAATTATGGTCAGCCAAATTATACAGTTACAGGTGTGCTCGCAGTGCGCGGTAATGAGTTGAAATTAACCATCGCAGCGCTTGTTGAATTGACTGACAAAGGCTACGTATTTCAATCCAACTTTAATTTTGATCGAGTATCTCTAGGCGCCAGTTATGGTTCCGGAAGACTTTTTGAGTGGCTTGGCATGCACCTTGTAAACGATTTTGTCAGTATCGATGTCCAGGCGATCTTCAAAGCGTAGATATTGTTCTACAGCATAGTACTTCCTTGTAAGCACTTACCGCCGATTTAGTCTATCCAAAACGTCTTTCGCAATGCGTTTGCTACTGCCCCGGTTTCGTTTGTGC
>JBNKZD010000198.1:0-46251 GCA_050301235.1 Chitinispirillaceae bacterium
CCAATACCCATTGGTGCCAGGGCATCTTCAATTGTTCGTTCCGTTCGATTACTTGCTGTTTGTTGGGATGATAGTTCTGGGGTAATTTTTACTTCTGAGGTTTTTTTTTAACATACCATTTCTTATCGCGTAGCGTACAGAACCTTCTGAAATATTTTCTATCTTTGCTATTGCGGTATTGCTCTTCCCTTCATCAAGCGCATTCTGAATTCGTTCTAACCGCTCAGGTGTAAGCTTATAGGCATTGCCATGCCGATTTTCTTCTGTAAAAAAACCACCATCTCCGGTTCTTTTGAGCCGTCGAACCGATCTTTTCACGCTGTCATAAGAAACACAGAAACAGTCTGAAATCTCTTTTTGTGTGCATCGTCCTAAAAGAACCAGTTTGGCAGTAATAAATCTGAATGTCTTGTAGTCTGCAGTAGTATGGGAGTAGATTGGAAGTGCATTACTGATATAAGTCACTATGCCATCTTTGTGGTAAACTCCAAGTGAGGAATTGATAAAAACGGTACTGACCGGATAAATGGGGAGGATCGTCTGCATGAAATTTAGCCTCCAATCGGAAAATTAGGAGAAAATTCAGTTTACGATTTTCTAAAAAATAATATCCTGAATGTCCCGATTTCCTCTAAATTTCATCAATTTCTAATTTTCCTATTGAGCTGAGATCAGGAGTCCTGACATTAAACGGGGACATATATCCAGGCGGATGTACCACTTTCAAGTTGAACTTCAACTCTGGCATACTCATCACCCTCATACCTGTCAGAACAATACAATTCATCTTCAGAAATGGTTAAAATCTTTCCTTTAGTTATGGAATTACTATCACTGACCACCACAGGGAATGTCCCCGAAACAAAGGTTTTTTTGATGACTTTATACCCAATCAACCTGTCATTTCGGCCTTCAATAAGCCGTCCAAAAACAGACAACTGTATATCAGGATCCAGTAGTGTTCCATAAACAAACAGGAAGTGGCTTTTATTCATTTTAATACCGCATTATTAATTCTGAATGATTTAATTTTATAAAAGAGGTCCATTACTGTGCGTTAAATGATGGAACGGGGCTGCTGCTACCAATAGGTGCTATGTAAAAAATCTTTTTTTCCCTCATATCGTAAATTTCAAACAATGGTTCCACTACTGGGATTTGATTTTTTTTAAGATATTTCTCAAGTGCACGAGAAAACTTCCTGTAACCACTGACATACGAGAAAAAGCTTCTTATAGGGTACTCCCCTGCCAGCGCTTCAGTAGAATCGATCACTATTGAATTGTAAGGCGTATCGACTTCTAATTTTTTATTGAGAATTATACCAGCTGCAAAGCGTAAACTATCAGATGATGCTTCAGATGGATCATCATAAAAAACCGCAAAACCTCTGTAAATCGTATCAGATGTTTTATTGTGCACATATTCAGCTACATTTTTAATCAGATACCTAAATCCGGTATATGTCCCCTGGTAACTTCTACACACAGCATTGTATGGACCGATAGTAGTTTTTTTTATAGAGATACTGTCAAATTCTCCCCCAAACCAGGAGAGGATTCCTAAAACAGAAACTAGACAAATGAGTATTACAACTATAGTTTTCAGCATGTTTTTTTTGGAAACTTATGCGTGGTAATTCAAATTCGCACCAGTCTCCTTCGCCTCTCTCCCTGCCCCTCTCTCCACCCGTGGAGAAAGGGAACGATTCCAAAATCTTCTTTCCTTTTCTTTAAACAGAAAATATCATTTTAAAAATGCAAAACACCGTGATTTTCGCATTCCCCCCTCTCCATAAGCCTATGGAGAGGGGGCCAGGGGGTGAGGCGAACGCGAATTAAATGAAATTCGCATTGCTCACAATTTCACCATAGCGAACAGTAACCTGTATTGAAATGCAGGTCACCCATAATTTTTCAATCTCATTGTCATTTTCCATAAGATGAGGCGAATTTAAACACGATCAATTCTCATCAACCGCCCTACCCGCTCAGGCTGCCTGAAGAGCTGCGCTGTCTTCGAATTTAACCGATACGATTGTAGAAACACCTTTTTCCTGCTGTGTAACTCCGTAAAGAAGATCTGCAGCTTCCATGGTACGTTTGTTATGGGTAATAACTATGAACTGTGTCTTCTCGGCAAATTTACGTAAAATTTTTACAAAACGACCGATATTTGCATCGTCAAGCGGAGCATCAAGCTCATCGAGAATACAGTATGCTGATGGTTTCACCAGATACAGAGCAAACAACAGACTGATTGCAGTAAGTGCACGCTCTCCACCGGAAAGCAGCTGAACACCACGCATCTTTTTCCCTGCAGGACGAACGTTGATATGAATCGGTGCTTCCAGGGGATCAACATTCTCTTCGAGAGAAATCGTTGCCTCACCGCCCTCAAACAGAGTTGTAAACATATCGGTAAAATTTTTCTGTACCTGTTCAAAAGTCGCCAGGAACTGAACCCTTGCTTCTTTATCAAGTTTTGTAATCGCTTTTTCGAGCTCGTCAACTGCGTTCTGAAGATCATCACGCTGTGCAGTAAGCTCATTTAATCGCTTGCTCTCGTTTTCATAATCGTCAAGAGCAGCCATGTTTACCTGACCAACATGTTTAATTCTCTCTTTAAGCATCTGGATATTCTGTAGTACTTCACTGTCTTCCTCTTCAATAACCATGAAGCCTTCAGTTGGTGATTCAAGATCAATCTCGTATGCTTCCCAGATCCTCTCACGGATCCGTCGCTGCTCCTGCTCATCACGGGTCTGCTTAATCTCTGCATCATGAAGCTGATTGGAGACCTCATTATTCTCACCCTGATCAGCACGTGTTGACTTACGGATATCTTCAATTTCAACCAAAACGCCATTATAGGTCTCACGTACCGTATCGCGTTGCTTCTCAAGCTCGATACGATTTTCACGCTGAACATCAAGTTCACTCTTCAGACTTATGAGCTTCTCTGTAAGATCGCTGATTTCACTGTTCGATCTGTTCTTATCTTCGGCTTTCAGCTGCTTCTTTTCAGCAAAGGATTTCATATCGCGTGAAAGACGTTCGATATCCTGACGATCCTGATTGATCCTGTTTTTAAGTCCGTGAACTTCAAGTTCGATATTTTTCTGATGTTCAATCAGTTTACGACGCTGTGCATCCATAGAGAGAACTTCATTACGGGCACTCTCTACTTTTTGTTCCAGTGTATCACGACGATTTTCGGTTGTGGCAACTTCAGCTTCACGGAGAGTAATCTCATCTTCCATCTGAGTAATACGGGAATTAAGTTCCGCAAGCTCCGGATGAAGTTTCTGAACTCTGCTCAGAATATTCTGAATCTCATTCTCATAATGCTTGATGGTCGTCTGCTGTTCCTGCTGCTTACGCTGACCTTTGTTGATCCTGTCATCGACTTCAATCAACGCAGACTTCGCTTCATCGCGATTGATAATGCACAGATCTTTTTCATCGATGATTTTAAGATACTCAGCATCAAACCGAACTATATCTGCATTTAATTTTTCCATCTGTTGTTTACGCTGAAGAATACCGGCTTTTTCTTTCACAGGGTTACCAGCAATGATCATATTGTCCTGACGACAGATGACCCCTTCACGTGATGCAAACAGGTACTTTCCGGAATATTTACGAGATGCATCGATAGCTTCTGCATTGGTTTCGGTTATCCGGATATGACCAAGAATCTGCTGCGCAAGTTTTTCGCACCCATCAGCAATCCGCACCATACTTACCGCAGAAACACCCGGAACAGAACTGTCATCACTAACATTTACCGACAACAATCTCTCAAGTGATACAATCCCTGCCTGCCCGAGTTTTCCCTGCTGAAGAACCCCAACCGCATCGAGCAGATGTGCTTCAGTAGAAAAAACAACAGCCTGAATGGTATTTCCAAGAATCTTTTCAAACAATCCAACCGATGCTTCGTCCTGAACAGCAATCAGGTCTGCAACAATACCTCTGAGACCAGATAATTTACGTGTAAGCAGTTCCTTAACACCGGCATCATACCCTTCGTAGGATGATTCCAGACCGGCAAGGAATTTAAGCTGAGATTTAGATGTCGAGATCTGTGCTTCAAGAAGTTTCTCTTTTTCGACAAGTCCCTGATACCGTTCATCCTCTTTTTCGATCCGAGCAAGAAGAACATCCCGTGATGTATGAAGATTACGATTTTCTTCATCAGCTTCAGCAAGTTGTTTTCTGCATAGAGTAACTGCATCCTGGTACTCTTCCATGCGAACTTCAAGATTCTGCACTTCACGCTGATCGCGGTCATGACGTTCGATCGCATTACTCAGGTTACTTTTGAGCATACTTAAGCGATTACGCACTTCACCAAGCTGATTGATAATTTCGATCTGGTCACGTCCCAGCTGGTCGGCATCTGCACGACGTTCCTGCATCTGTACATCAAACCGTGCAAGCTCATCATTGGCCCCATTTACACGCTCGAGACTCTTCTGGAGATTTGTCTCACGCTCTATGATACTCAACTCAATCTGTGCACGCAACTGAGCAGCATCTTCGATCTGCTTTTCAAGAGACTGCATGTCCTGTTCAAAGCGCTGAATATTCTGAGTCAAATTGGCACTTCGTTCGTTGCAAACAGATATATCTCTGTCAAGACCAACAATCTTTTCATTAGCTTCACTGACAACCCGTGAAGCAATCTCAAGCTCTTTCTCTTTTTCAAGTGCCTGAAGCTGCATCTTTTCGATGCGGGACTCAGCGGTTGCGATACGAGCTTTTACCGTTTCTTTGCGCCCATCAAGCTCCTGAATCTGAGCTTTACGTTTTTTAAGCGATTCAGCCAGAGCCTGATAACGCTTGTTCTCAAACCCGACCTCAAGCCCTTTGAGATCTTCAAAGTAACTCTTGTACCGTTTTGCTTTCTCAACATGGCGGGCAAGCATCCGCACCTGACGATCCGCCTCCTGCACTTTATCATTTATTCTTAGAAGATCCTGACGAGTCTTTTCGAGCTGACGCTGACTGTCTTTTCTACGCTGCTTGTATTTACCAATCCCCGATGCTTCCTCAAAAAGGATTCTCCGCTCCTCAGCCTTATCGCTTAAAATAGAGTTGATCATGGTATTTTCTATCGTAGTGTAGGCACTGCTTCCAACTCCAGTATCAAGGAACAGATTATGGATATCCCGAAGACGACAGGGTACTTTATTGATCCGATATTCGCTCTCACCACTGCGATACACACGACGGGTAATCGATACCTCACGGAACTCAACCGGTAGTACCCCACGGTTGTTCTCGATCGTGAGAGTCACTTCAGCGATATTAAGCGGTGAACGGTTCTGCGTACCGGAGAAGATCACATCCTGCATGCTGCTACTTCGAAGCATTGATGCCTTAGTCTCACCAAAAACCCAGCGGATAGCATCAACAACATTGCTTTTACCGCAACCATTTGGACCAATAACAGCAGTCATCCCTTCACCGAACTGAAGCTCTGTTTTTTCTGCGAAGGACTTGAAGCCAAAAATTGTAAGCTTCCTGAGAACCATCTGAATTACCCCCTGAACCTTTAATTTGGTTCATTTCTTAGTATCGCTCAACCACTATAGATTGAATATCAAACAGATCTAAGATACAATATCTTGGGCTCAGAGTCAAGGGTCCTTATAAAATAATTATACAAAAAGGTTATTCCAGGGATGAGCTGCGAAGCTAAGTTTATTAAAAAAAAGGAGTTACGAATATCAGAATATTTGATCGTCTCTGTGGCGTATAAAATAAAATATTCCATATATAATAGAAATAGATGAATCTATATGGATGTACTTTTTTTAAATACATTAAACCGCATGAGGACAAACATCTATGCATAATCCAGAGCATCAGGAGAACTGTGCACCAAACTAATTCTAAATCTCATTCTCCATCCAGAATTATCCCACCACCTACCACTACATCACCATCATAAAGTACAGCAGATTGCCCCGGACAAATCCCTGCAAGCGGAATATCAAATTCAAGACAGACATCAGTTCCATTACCGGCTGAAACATGACATTTTTGAAGCGGCGACGATGAGCGTATTTTACATGAGAGATCAGGTTTAAGCTCGGCAAGCGTATTAAATTCAGTAAGAGTAACTTTTGTCTTTACCAGATGATCTTTTTCACCCACAATTACGGTATTACTTTTAGGATCTATTTCAATTACAAAGAGTGGTCTACCTGTCGCAATTCCAAGCCCCTTTCGTTGACCGACTGTATAATTCCAGATGCCATCATGTTTCCCCAGTATTTTCCCATTTACATCAACGAAAGTTCCACTTTGCGCCGTATCAGTTTCATCATGTAAAAGATCCCTGTAATCACCCGAGTAAAAATCCTGACTTTCAGCTTTATCCCAGACATGAAGGTTTGCTTCATGAGCAATCTTGCGGACCTGTTCCTTTGTCAGATCTCCGAGCGGAAAAAGTGATCTCTTCAACTGTTCCTGAGTCAAACGGTAAAGAAAATAGGACTGATCTTTTGCTTTGTCAGCAGCTCTCAGCAGTTGCACAGTCTCATCAGGACCTCGTTCTATTCGCGCGTAATGACCTGTCGCGAAATAATCTATTGGAAATTGTTGTTCCTGAAGCAGTTTTGGTAATAATCCAAATTTTAGCTGCTGATTACAGAACACACATGGGTTTGGGGTTTTTCCCTGACGATATGTTTTTTTAAAATAGCTAAGAATGGTCTTGTTGAATACTTCAGTGCAATCTATAACATGCAAAGGAATATCAATCATTTTGCAGACTTTGACCGCATCCTCGATATCATCTTTTTCTTCCGGTCCATAACAGGCATGTCGATCGGGATCGATGCCATCATCAGATCTGGACTCATCCCAGATCTTCATAGTCACGCCAATCACTTCATACCCCTGATCCTTGCAAAGGAGCGCTGCTACTGCCGAATCAACACCACCACTGATCCCCACTGCAACTTTCATTTATCATACACCATCATGTCAATTAACATCCTTTTATATGAGGTCATGTGGAGAACTAAATGGAGTAATCAACTTGTACATTTTTCTCCATATCCAGAAGTGCTTGTAATGTAGTCGATTTAAGATATTCTACTTGTGTTTCGTGAAAGCCTATCCAAAAGTTTCTTGCGACGCAGTTTCCGGAACGCCCGCACTGTTCGCTGTTTTCAACACAATTTACAGGATCGATAGGTCCTTCCAGTGCAGTAACAACGTCATACATAGTTATCTTTTCAGGTGAATCAATGAGTGAAAAACCTCCATTTGCCCCTCTGATTGTCCGGATTAGATTACGAGATTTCAGTGCAATGAGAATATTTTCAAGGTAACTAGACGAAATATCCTGTCTTTTAGAGATCTCCTCTCGTTTAAGTGGTCCATTTGCGAAATTTCTTGCAAGCTCAATCATCGCTCTTGTACCATACCTGCATCGAGTTGATAACTTCATGGTGTTTAATTACATTTCTTGAAAAGATTGTTCTATAACATAAGTTTGTTTATAAACATAATATACTTAATTCGTTTTCAACATTCAAGAAGAACTAACTATTCAATTGGTTTCAGAAAAAATCACCTGATCTCTTTCAACATTTGATTTAATAACCAAATTCCCTCATCCCAGTTTCCGATATTTGAATAACTGTTTATATGCCCTTTCAACCCAACATTGATACATTTCATTTCATAATTTAGTCCCATTTTTTTTGAATACTGTACACTGGCAAACGGGTCATTTTCACTGTAAACTAACCAGGAAGGACATTCGAAAACAACCGGTACAGATTTAAAACCAGAAAGATTTTTCTTCAGTACATCTGCATCCAGATCGGGTGGAGCGACAAAAAAAATCCCTTTGATCCACTGTTTCAGTTGCGGATAACTTTTTGCAATCAGATGACAGCCAAGGCTATGAGCAACAAGCACTACGGATTGTTCTCCGGATGAAGATATTTTTTCAAACAGGTTATTGTACCATTTATTATAGTCAGGATTATTCCAGTCTGCCTGTTCAATCCGGGTATATCCATATAGTTTTTCCCAATGTGTCTGCCAATGATCAGGACCTGAGCCATAGAGGCCAGGAATGGTGTATATGTTAATTTTTTCATCCAATTTTCAGCTCCTTCAAATCAGAAATTCAAGAGTCAGAACTTTACATAAATCGCTTACTGCACAATTTTTACCAGATTGATCTTGGCTCTGGGGTTGATATCCATTAATCGTTCTTTTAGCACCGCCACTTTTGATTTTCCTACACTACTGTGTGTTGCCTGAACCTGGCGGTTTATATTGGTTACACAAACGACATCAGAATCGATCAGTGTCATTTTTTTTATTCCGGATCTGATCAGAGCCTCTGCACACCAGCTGCCGACACCTCCCACTCCTACTACCGCAACATCAACTTCACTTAACCGATCTATCGAATTCTTTCCCACAAGTAACTGCAACCGGTTCAACGAATGATCTACAGCCATCTTTTCAACCCTTATCCGAACTTCCAGTAACTGCATTATGTAAATCAGCAATAAGATCATCTGCATCTTCAAGCCCCACAGAAAGCCGGATTAGATTATCAGTGATCCCCAGAAGTTGTCTTTCTGATGATGGAATTGCCGCATGGGACATCAAACGAGGGTACGATAATATCGACTCCACCCCTCCAAGGCTTAGTGCAACATTCCATATTTTGACCCGTTTCATAATCTGCATTGCAAGTTCCGTTGATGCAACTTTAACAGAAACCACAGCACCAAAACCACTTGCCTGATTTTTAACTATTTCATGTCCAGGATGGTTCTTCAAACCCGGATAAAAAACATCCTTCACCCAGGATTGTTTGTCAATCCACTCGGCAAGAACCAACGCGCTGTTACATTGTGTATCCATGCGTGCAGCGAGAGTTTTGATTCCCCTTATCAACAGCCAGGAATCATCAGTTCCCAGAATGCCGCCACATGTATTCTGAATCCTTTTCACAGCCTTTCCGTGTTCAACAGTTTTGGTTATAACCGCACCGGCAATCAGATCGCTGTGACCGCCAAGAAATTTTGTCGCACTATGTACACTGATATCAATTCCAAGGTCCAATGGACGAAGCAGATATGGTGTCATAAAAGTGTTATCGATAATGGTGAGCAATTGGTGTTTCTTCGCGATTGAAACCATTGCTGAGAGGTCGGTTACTTTTAATAACGGATTTGAAGGAGTTTCCAGCAAAAGAATTTTTGTATCGGAAGTAATCGCATTTTCGACACTTTCCGGATCAGTTGTATCAACAAACGTATGATTAACTCCGAACTTATCAAGATACGTTGTCAAGAGTCGATACGTACCCCCATAAATATCTTTTGCAGCGACAATATGATCACCGGTGCGTACAAATGCAGTCAGTGCGGCAGTAATAGCTGCCATTCCTGATGCAAATGCGTAACCTGAAGCTCCACCCTCAAGTGAAGCTAACAGTTTTTCCAACTCGTTTCGAGTCGGATTGCCTGAACGACTGTACTCCCACTCTTGCGGTTCATCAATATCCACCTGATGAAATGTCGATGCGTGATGCACCGGCACACTGAGCGCTCCGGTATGTTCATCACGTGCTGCTGCAGCATGAAGTATTTCAGTTTTCTTATTCATATCTATTTACCCTCATCCTATCGCCTGGTCAAGATCTGCTATTAAATCACTGCAATTTTCTATTCCCACTGACAGTCGCAGCAGATCTTCAGAAATTCCGATCATCTTGCGCAATTGCTCCGGAATAGCTGCATGTGTCTGTGTCCATGGATATGTTATAAGTGACTCAACTCCGCCAAGACTCTCGGCAAATGTGATATATTCAACTTTGTTAATAATTCTTTGTATTAATCTTTTATCTGCAACCCGAAAAGAAATGATCGCTCCCGGCCCTGATGCCTGCTTAAAATGAACTTTACGATCAGGATGTGATTTCAATCCAGGAAAATACACTTGTGTAATTTGAGTCCTGCTATTCAGCCATGTTGCGATTTTTGATGCATTTTCCTGGGCTCTGTCAAGTCTCACTGCAAGTGTTTTGATACCTCTGATCGCCAGCCAGCTGTCAAACGGTGATGCAATTGCTCCGGTTGAATTCTGATAACAGGCGATCTTCTCTGCAATTTCAGTATCCTGGGAAATAACTGCACCGAAGAGTGTATCATTATGTCCAGCTAGAAACTTGGTTCCACTATGTATAACGATATCGGCGCCCAGCACCAGCGGCTTTTGACAATATGGTGTCATAAACGTATTATCGACAATCACTTTTATGTTACGGCTACTGGCTATTTCAATAGCTTTTGCTATATCTGTAATTTTCATTAAAGGATTTGTGGGCGTTTCAATAAAAAACGCTTTAATTTCAGGATTCAGCATCGATTGAACACCCTGTATATCTGAAAAATCACAGTATACCGCAATCAGCCCCCATGGTTTGAACACCTCCTCGAATAATCGATAAGTCCCACCATAGAGATCGTTTGAAACAAGAATCACATCACCTGGTTTAAAGAGGACCTGAAGAGATGTGAGTGCTGCCATTCCTGAAGAAAAAACACTCGAACCAGCACCACCTTCCAGCACTGCAAGAACTTTTTCCAATACAGTACGGGTTGGATTGGCTGTACGTGAGTAATCAAAACCAGTCGTTTTGCCTAACCCCGGGTGTCCAAATGATGCTGTCTGAAAAATTGGCGTACTAATCGCTCCGGTAATGGAATCGGTACATAAACCTGCATGAGAAAGAATGGTTTCAACTGAAGCTGGCTTTTTCATGTATATTCCTGATATATATGTTGACCATAATTATAAACATTGTGTATATTAAAATAACAGTATTAATTTTTTAAGTCAATATAAAAGTTTTTCAGTTACTACTATAGTGATTATATGAATAAATTCAAAGCAATCGGTCTTTTATCGGGAGGATTAGATAGCACTCTTGCGGCAAAAATTCTTATCGACCAGGGAATTGAAGTATTCGCGATCAATTTTGTATCTCCATTCTGTACCTGCACACCAAAATCGATGGGATGCTCTGCAGTCTCCAGAGCTGTTGAGCAGCTTGGTGGAATTCCATTAAAAAAAGTGGCTCTTGGTGATGATTACCTTCAGATGATAAGATCACCACGTCACGGATATGGAAGAGGAATCAATCCCTGTATTGATTGCAGGATCATGAAAATCCGTAAAGCAGCAGAATACATGAAAGAAATTGGCGCATCATGCATATTTACCGGTGAAGTACTTGGCCAGCGTCCTATGTCACAACACCGTAAGGCAATTAATATTATTGACAAAGAATCAGGAGTTGCAGGATTTATTCTTCGCCCCCTTTCTGCAGCCCACTTTGAACCGACCCAGCCTGAACTTCAGGGAATTATTGACAGGTCTAAACTCCTGGATTTTCAGGGGCGAACCAGAAAACCTCAGATTGAACTGGCGAAAGAAAAAAACATTATCGATTATCCCTGCCCCAATGGGGGATGCCTCCTGACAGATGAACGGTTTGCATCACGTCTGAAATACTATTTTTCACAAAATAAAAGTATTTCTGTCAATGACATGCCCCTGCTTAAAACCGGTCGTCATCAGTTCACTCCTGATGGGAAAATGGTGATTATTGCCAGAGATGAAAAAGAGTGCGATACACTGAAACGAATAGCTCCTCAGAAGATGTTTACTTTTGTTCCAAATAATTTCTCGGGACCGGTGATTATTTCAGAATCTGCCTGGAATGAAAATATCAAAAATCTTTATCATCAATATGGGAAGCCGGTTGCAGGAGAAATCAATACTATCGATTGTTTAACGAATGGTGCCGTCAGCTCATACACTTTGTGATGACCTGTTTTTCAACGGGATACAGGTAAATTCGTGATGTTTACAATAGTTGTCAATTGAACTTTGGTAATTCACCCACCCCAAATCTGGGTAAGAAAAATTACATCATCACCATCATTTAATGTCTCGGTCAGAGGTTTTAACTCCCCATTAATTATGGCCTTGAATATCCCACAGCCAATATGAAAACTATACTTTTCAGATAATTCTTTGAAAAGAAATGCAGGATTGACAGCATCGGTTATTACAACCCCTTCAGCAACCCTGGAGTATTCCTGCATTTGAGGTGAATATTGGACATGAATATTTTTTTTCATACACTCTCACTGATTCAAATACTGAAATCCATAAAAATCTCCTTATTTTGCAGCTCTGCAAAAATGTTTCTAATCAAAATTTCGAGATCTTCAGACCCGTTGAGAATTATTTCTTGGTTATTGCTATGCCTGACACAATCACCAAGTGAGATATGTAAAAATTCATATGGTCGTGTAAGTTTAGATAATACCTCAAAATCGTATTCATCTGCACTGTTGATAGATGTGATAAATAAAAGGCCTGCGTCAGTCACGATGCGTGCCAGCTCTCCGATTCGGCGTATCGTCTCCTCACGATCATTAGAATCTTCAGGCACATCGGAAACAAGTCCATCTTTAAGACTTGCCAGGCCTAAATAATATGCAGCTTTTCCAGATTTTATTAATCTATTCTCCAGCGCTTTGGCAACAATATTCGCATTATTATCACCTGTAATAATTATGAACTTTGAGTCATGACCAAATAGTTTTTGTCTATCCTGTTTTGTAACAAAGCCCGTATCCCAATGAATCTCTCTCTGTTTTATCCCATCATTGATGATTGATGCTTCACTATTAACCGAAGCTTTAATTATACCCCCACCAGCAATATCGTATCCATCAACAATAACAAATCTTCCAAGCGACTGGATATCATCAATGGTATCGAACGCAATTGGTCGTGTTGTCTCTAAAATACACTCAGCGACATCATGCCTGTCGATCTGCTTCTTTCCATTTGAACTGGACAGATCAGATGCGTCTATATTGGTAATGACATCAACAAGTCGTACTGATGCTCTTGCTGCTGCGATTTTGAGTTTATACTTCTTATTCAGCACCATGGGATTTCGTCCCATCCAGAATATATTTGCTTTGAACGATGTACCGGAAAGTGGCAATCGTTCATCTTGACGACACATCACTTCGCCCCTTTGAATATAGAGCTCATCCTTGAGGGTAACACCCGTTGCATAGCCATTTCCAATGGTCTTTTTTTCGGGTTGATTGAACCCCTCGATAGTTACAACCGTGCTTTTTTTCCCTGATGGAAAGAAGATAACCTTTTCTCCAGTTGAGATTTTGCCGGTTTCTATGGCTCCGGCAAAAATTCGTCGGTCATCGCCAGCAGCAGTAAATTTGTAAATATCCTGAACCGGCATCCTGAAAGGTTTTGAATGATCATCATCCTGTTTTGTGAACCCATCAATGTATTCAAGAACGGATCCACCGTTATACCAGGGTGTTTCCTCAGACCTGAATGCGAGGTTCTCTCCATTGCGGGCGCTAATCGGAATAAAACTTACCTGAGTAATTCCGAGATTTTGTAAAAATGATCTGAATTGAGATGTGACAGTTTCAAAAACCTTATTATCATAATGTACAAGGTCCATTTTATTTACCAGAACGACAAGCTGCGGAATCCCCAGCATCGATATAAGATAGCCATGCCGTTTTGAATTCTCCTGAATGCCTTCATGTGCATCTATAACAAGTAATGCAGCTTCTGCACGCGCAGCACCACTAACCATATTTTTTAAAAACTCTACATGACCTGGTGCATCAATAATGATATAGTCCCTCTTTTGAGTTTTAAAAAAGCAACGTGCAGTATCGATAGTAATCCCCTGTGCCTGCTCATCCTTAAGTGCATCAAGCAGGAAAGCATATTCAAATGGACGAGCATTTCGTTCGCAGGTAGCTCTGACCTGATCAAGTTTCCCTTTAGGCAATGAGTCTGTATCAGTAAGTAATCTCCCGATCACAGTACTCTTTCCATGATCAACATGTCCAACAACGACGACATTCATTTGTTCACGAGTTTTGTTCATTATTATCCTCTAAGTTTTTAATTCACTTTTAATTGAGCCTTGAGGGTGTAGAGTCTTAGAGTATAAGCTAACAACACTTATGCTCTCACGCTCACTCACATATATCCATCTTTCCGCAGCGTCTCTAATCCCCCATCTTCCTTATCCTGCTCTCTTCCGGATCTTTCAGCAATGTTAGAGAACTTTCCGGAACGCAACTCCTCAATTATCTCTTTCACATTTGTTGAATTTGACTCAACCGGTTTTGTGCATGGCCAGCATCCAAGAGACCGATACCGTTTTCCATCACCCTGGTTGTAATAGAGTGATACAGTAGGAATATTTTCCCGCTCAATATATTCCCAGATATTTAGTTCGGTCCAATCAAGCAGAGGATGTATTCGTAAATGTGTACCGGGAGCAAAATCAGTCTTGAACTGATTCCATAGCTCTGGTGGCTGATCCGCAACGTCCCACTCATTTTCTTTGTCTCGAGGAGAAAAATATCTTTCTTTCGAACGGCTCCCCTCTTCATCAGCACGTACACCTGCGATTACACCTGTGTATGGTTCCTTGTTGCTGTCAATTTCATACTTTCCGGTTGCATGATTTATCCTGTAACGCGGCCATTGACCCGAAAGTGTATATTTTAGAGCAGTAGTCTTCAGGTTTTTACAGCATGTTAAACGATCAATTGTGCCATCCGGATAGGTCAGTTTCTTTTCAAGCGCATCAACATTCTGTCCGTACACCATGTTCAGATTCCATTCATGGGCAAGATTATCACGGTATTCAATCATTTCCGGAATTTTGTAGTGGGTGTCAATATGCACCAGTGGTATAGGCACATGCCCGAAAAAAGCCTTACGTGCAAGCCAAAGAAGTACCGTACTGTCTTTACCAATTGACCAGAGCATACACAGGTTTTTAAAATCCCTGTATGCCTCTCGTAGTATATAAACGCTTTTTGCTTCAAGTTTTTCAAGATGATCCATTTTTACTTCCTTTTTTGTAACAAATAGAGTCTGAGAGCTTTTGAGCTCAAGAGCATTAGAGGTTCAAAGTCTGATAAACAGTGCAAATATTGTATAGCTCTCAGAAACATATTAAAGATTTAATTATGAGTTTCCAAGGGTTAAATATCATTGATTTTAACATTTTATTAATCTCTCTCACGCTCTCTTGCTCTCATGTCTTCTTCTCTCATGAAGTCCACACTCCTTATGCTCCGGTTCCTCCCACCACCATCTTCCTGCACGGATGTCATCGTGTTCAGTTATAGCACGTGTACATGGTGCACAGCCAATACTGCGAAAACCTCTATCCTGAAGTGGATTGTATGGTATATTATGTGAATGAATAAAGTCCCACACCTGTTGTTCTGTCCAGTCGAACAACGGATTTATTTTTACAATAGAATTTGTATCATCCCACTCCACAGCATTTAAACCGGTTCTGGTAATTGATTGCTCACTTCGTAAACCACAGATCCAGGCATCAGCAGTTGCGAGTACACGCTTCAGCGGGTGAATCTTTCTTACAGAACAGCAAAGTTTTCTGAGCTCGGAACTCGTGTAAAAAAGATCAGGACCATGTGTATTGACCATTACTTCAAGTTCAGTCGTATCTGGAAAAAGTACTTCATAATTGAAATTATACCTGCGGGCTGTGCTTTCCATTGTTTGATAGGTTTCTCCTGAGAGCCTTCCTGTATCTAAGGTAAATATGCGTGGTTTATTAGTTACTCTTTTCAGCAGATGTGTAAGAACCTGGTCTTCAACACTCAGACTTGAGGCCAGAACGATCCTTGATGGACCGAAATTCTTAATTGCGAGATTGATCAATCCTTCAGCACCTTGGCTGGATAAACTTTTAGATATATCCAGAAATTTTTCATACCTTAATTGTTTTGATTCCATGTTTTTTCCCTGATTAATTCAATAATTTCTTTCAATTTCTTAAATTATAAACTGAGCTGATTACTGTTTTTATCAAATAATATATTCAGGGTCTTTTGTTTTAATACGTCCGAAAGATATACGATTCCAGGCGCGTTCGTGAAAATAATAGATCAATACTTTTAACGATACGTCTACAAGTCCTATTGCTACAGCAGAAGAGGCTTTTCCAGTAACAATGAAAGAAATTAAGAACGTTGTAAGAGTACCAATTATTCTATATGAAATGCCTTTTACAATACTTCGGTAATGTTTCTCGTGCATCAATTGACTCCCTTTTTAATTATAACAGTCCAATGCTCCCCGTAGTTTGTTTTTTCGAGAATCACATGTCCTTCATCTTGAACTGATATAGGAACATTTTCAATAGGGGCTCCACTATCGAGAAAAACCTTGAGCAACTGTCCGGAACTGATCTGGGACAATGCGATTTTAGTTTTCACAAAATTCATTGGACAGGTAATCCCACGGAAATCTTTGACAAGATCGATCTTCAAAGCTTCATGTAAACTTTTCTTTTCTTCATTTTTTACAGGTTCACAACCTTTTACACCAAACTGCATTGAGTTGTCCATACTCTTGTAAAGATTTTCAACACTATTGGTCAAATCGATAATTTCATCTTTAAATGAAGTAAATATCTGTAAGTTATGAACATTTATACCGGTTTCTATCAACGGGAGAAACCGGAAATCAATAAGATTACTCTTAATAAAATAGTCCCTGAATTTTTCCAGCACATCGATATCAGAAGTACCTTCAACCCCACGTGTAATAAGTAACATCCGGGCACTGATAATCAGTAAATCATGATATATAACGTCGGAATTTTCTGAATCAATAAATGAACCATTCAATAAAGATTCTCTTATTTGCCGCAATTTGTTCAGATCTATCTCAATCAGATCAAACAAACCAGCAGAGCATTCTCCGGTACCTTTTCCTGCGAGAGAGAATATTTCTGTATCTTCCCAGTCCCTGTAGTAGCTTGTATCGTCTTCAAAAGATGGTATCTCCCCCCTATTTTTTAGAAATGATTCAACAAACTCTTTCCCATCGCTTTCCAGGTAGGACACAAATGATTCAAACCGATTTTTATGTTCGCTGTAGTGCTGTAAAAGTTCCTCAACAAAAAGCGGAAGGTCACGTGCACTGATCTCACCAATCTTTTCAGCCAGTTTTACCCCTTCAGCTGAACTTTTCGCTCCACCAACAATCGTATATGCCGGATAACTGTGCTGTTTGCATCTTCCGGCTTTTCCAAAAAATCCCAAATCCGCTATGACGTGCTGTCCACAGGAATTCGAACATCCTGAGATATGAATCCGCAGATCATTAAGTAAATCAATGTTGACATCAGACATTTTTAAATGGTCAATAATTGCATTTAAAGCTCCACGCGATCGGCATATACCTAACTGGCAGGTGCTTGCTCCAGCACATGCAATTGCATTCCCAAACAAAGATGAATGTCCACTGAGTTCACTCACCTTCCGGCTCAGTTTAAAAATATTCCCGACATATTCAGCTGCAATGTTACGAAGTACAAGGTTCTGATCATGCGTAAATCGTATTGTATTTTCCCCAAATGGCTGGAGAGCAGATGCAAGAATTTTCAGTTTTTCAGCACGTATATTTCCATATAATAAAGGTATCTTAACTGAATAAATACCGGTTTGCTTTTGTTCACAGGTATAACGATTTTTCCAGATAATAAACTGCTCACCTTCAATAGCCAGCGGTTCGACACCTTCAGGAATAATTGCGTTATTGTAAAATTCTCTGACATTCAGTTTTTCAGGTTGTTCAAGAAGGATCTGCTGTTTTTCCTGTTCGTATAAAGTAATAAACTGATCCTTTCCAAGCGAATTCCAGAGGAACCTCAGTCGTGCAGCGTGTTTATTCTTGCGGTTTCCATGTTTTGAAAAAACTCTTTTTATGGCTTCTGCAACAACACCTATTTCAGATGCCTTGATAAAATCGTGTAAAAGATTACCCGGTTGCGATTGACGCCCCATACCACCGGCAACATACACTTTAAATCCTTTTACTGTGCCATTTAAAACCGGAATAAGGCCAAGATCATTGATCAAAGCATAATTAAAAATGTCGTCGCCGTTTGAAAACGCGATTTTATATTTTCTTGGAAGTAGCCAGGAATCTGATCGTGATATCAGCTCAGATGTAAGAGCTGCTGCATAAGGTGTTACATCAAACAGCTCAGTTTTGCTGATTCCAGCATCCCATGGAGCAATAATATTACGCACCGTATTGCCTCCCCCACCTCTTGAAGACAACCCGATCTCTGCAAGTGCTTTCAGAATACCCGCGATGTTTCCAAGTAAGACATCATGTATCTGTATCTCCTGACGGGTTGTCACGTGAAGATTCCCAGATGCAAACCGAAGAGACAAATCAGCAACCTGCAGTAATTGGGCAGGTGTGATAATTCCTGCTGTGCATCGAATACGAACCATATAGGTACCACGCTTACGCTGCTCATATATCCCGAATGGAACTCGTCGGGGCTTTAATTCCGCATCGGTAACTGTACCTTTTTTAAGCGATTGTATTAACGATTCGAGTTCCAGAATCTCATCATGAAGTGAATCAGGTATTTTGTATGCTGCAATAGTCATTTCTATTCCTTTTTAAAATTCTTTCAGATTATTGTAACAGTGTCTTCGGTAACAGTCCCATTTTTTATTTTGAAAGATGCAACAGTATCATTTCCGTTTTGCAATGAAATTATCACATAGGAAATTTCAGGATCATACGCCAGACGAATATCTTCTGCTGATGGTCTGGCTGGAGATTGGGGATGGCTATGATAAACTGCATACAGTCTCATCCCCAGGCCTCTTATTTTACGGATTGCAGAAAACTGTTCTGATGAACTCAGGGAAAAATGCTCAGCAGCTGCATCAACATTTGTTAAAGGTAGATGCAGGCTGACAATCCCATCTTTCTCTGCAAGATATCCACAAGCTTCAAGAGGTGCATCATTTCTTGCATGTTCAATTATACTATCGATAATCTGTCGCTCAATAACCATTTTTTCCTCACCACTCAATGTTTCAGATCGCAGGTAACCTGCTCTTCATCAAAAAGTTCTTTAATTGTCGGCACATCTCCGCAGACAGCACATCTGGATTGTCTTTTCAATTTAACATTACGAAAATGCATATTCAGCGCATCAAAGGTAAGAAGTGTATCTGTCAGCAAAGACCCTGCTCCAGTTATAAATTTCAGCACTTCGGCAGCCTGAATAGTACCTAAAATTCCAGCAATCGCCCCCAATACCCCCGCCTGTGAGCAGGTTGGAACAGCATTTTCAGGTGGTGGTGCAGAAAATATGCATCTGTAACACGCTGATACCCCTGGTACAACTGTCATTGTCTGCCCTGTAAAACGTAATATTCCCCCATGGGAATAAGGTATTTTTTCCAGCACGCAGGCATCATTGATAAGAAATTTTGCAGCAAAATTATCTGTTCCATCAACGACAAAATCATACCCTCTGATTATCTCACGAATATTATCAGAAAATACAAACTCCTGAACCGTATTAACTTTAACATCCGGGTTGAGCTGATTGATTTTCTCTTCAGCGGATTTCACCTTCGGAGTATTGAGATCTTTTGTAAAATGAATAATCTGCCGCTGTAAATTTGAGAGATCAACTTTATCTCCATCAGCAATACCGAGAGTCCCAACACCTGCTGCAGCAAGATAGAGTGCAATTGGTGATCCCAGGCCACCTGCACCGACAATCATCACTTTACTCTTAATAATTTTTTCCTGTCCTTCAACGCCGACATCCTTTAAAAGAATATGCCGGCTGTAACGCTCAAGCTGTTCTTCAGTAAAATCAATCATAGTGCATCCAATCCCTTTTGCAGATCTGCTACAATATCTTCTTTATCTTCAATACCAACTGAGAGCCTTATCAATCGATCATTTACCAGCATTTTATTCCGTTCAGCTTCAGAATAATCACAGAAAATTGTGGACGCTGGATGAATGATCAGCGTTTTATTATCATTAATATTGGTTGCTCGACGAATCATTGTCAGGCTGTCCATAAATTTAAAACACTCTTCCTTGCTGTTCAATTCAAATGTCAGTAATCCACCATACCTCTCTCCAAATTGTCGCTTTGCAATTTCAAATGAACCGGAATTTGAAAGTCCCGGATAATTGACTATGCGTATTTTTTCGGCTGAAGCCAGAAATTCAGCAACTGCCATAGCATTTGCACTTGATCGTTCTATCCTGAGTGCAAGGGTTTCAAGCCCAAGTGTCTGAAGCCAGGCAGTATGAGGTGACATGCAGGAACCGCAATTCCGATGTACTTCCCTGCGTAAACGTACGAGAAATGCTCCAGGTCCGCTTTTTACTTCTTCATCTGCAAGGTTTCTGTTCTTTTTCCAGCAGAACACTCCATTATCAATAATCAAACCTCCGATTGAAGTTGCACCTCCGGTGATATATTTGGTACTTGAGATGATTTCCACTGCAACACCAGCATCTCTGGACTTGAAAAGAAATGGTGTAGTCAGAGTACCATCAAGAACAACCGGTAAACCATGTTCGCCAGCAATCGCTGTAACTTTTGAAATATCAGCAACTTCCAGCTGGGGGTTTGTTACCACCTCGAGAAATATCAGACGTGTTTTATCATCAATCATATGCCGTATCGTTTCCGGTTTTGTCATATCAGCATACCGAGTCTCAAGCCCCCACCTTTTGAGTGTTTTCTCAAACAATGAGAATGTGTTGCCAAAAAGAAAGGGTGATGTAATAATATTTGCCCCTGCTTCTGCAAGCGCAATTACCGTTTCTGTTACAGCTGCCATCCCGGAGGAAATCGCTATGACGCCAAAAGCATCTGTCAATTTTTTGATCCGCTGCTCAAAATCATCAACGGTTGGATTAGTAATTCTTGAATAGGTATGGAGCGGCTTTCTCCCTTCAAAAGCAAGCTCAAGATCCCTGGCTGTTGCAACTTCAAATGCTGCACTATCATAAAGGGGGAACCTTAAAGCCCCGTGCTGATCTTTTTTCTGAATGTTACCATGCACTGCTTTTGATGAAAAACCGTTCAATTTCCACCACCCATAAAATAAAGGAAATCAATCTCATCACTATTTTTTACCAAAACAGTTTCATACTCTTTCTGATCGATGAAAACCCCATTTAGCTGCACGGACACCATTTCGGGAGTTTCAACCTTCATTACCTTCAAAAGCTCCTTAATTGAAATGGATGATTCTTCGATAAATTTTGACTCACCATTAATAATGAGATTCATTGAATTTAGCGCCCCTTTTAATTGTTCACCATTATTATCAACTTTGTTAATATACAACTAAATTACCCCATTTGCAAGACATTTATTACAATTCTGACTGATATAGTAGGAATTGCGTAATTCGGCAGATGGAACCGTTTTATGGATAAAACCTTTGCATTATATGCTCACAGGGATATCATAGGAGGAAATCGAGTTGATCAGACATCTATCCGGAGGAAAATAGATTATTGATGGACTTAACAATTAAATTGAAACTCATGCTATTTTTGGCAAAGGTCATCACGAATGGTCATCCTTGGTATATGCACCTTCGATTACAAATCAATTAACATATTCAACTAAGATTACATTAGCATTACAATAATGTAAAGTAAAATATTACTATCGATAAAGTTCAAAAGCAGCAAGGACGTTCAACAGAAAGGAATCTATTGGGCTCATGCTTATCATTTAACAAACTAATTGCGGGTAGTAACACTCCAGCTTGCAATGCGAACTCCCTGACAGGGTTATATTGAATATATGCCTGCTCCAGTTCAAGCTCTCCGGTTTTTTCTCCGCCTTATACAAAATTATTCTCATGCTCCAGCTCTGACCTTATTATCAGAAGCAGACATGCTGCTGGCTGCCGATTGCATATCATTTTCTTTTGGAAATATTCAAAAACATTTTATTAATAGCATACCATATACAATCCGCATGTCCCTTGTCGGACAGTGCAACGATGCTTACAGTGCAGTAAAAATCACTCTCGTACTTGCAGATGCTTTCAAGTTTTGTAATTCTGATCGTACGATCAAAAGTACCACAACTAATTCCTACATCACAGCACATTCTTACACTATATATTTTACTTTTTACGTATTCTTTAAACTATCTTTTTAAGGATAAAGTATAAAGATTATTTTTTAAAGCGTGTAAGTTTTAATAAGGTTCAGACGACTATGATAGTAGAAAAATACATTCGTTTTGGTCTGGTTGTAGTTTGTATGACAACGTTTGTTATGTGCCAGGGTATAATCATGAAGCCAAATGATGACAGCGAACTTAGAAGGCTTTTAGAAAACGAATACAGGAGATTTAAAGAATTGCATTTTCCCTCCACCCCAGATTTAAGTGTACAGGAGTATATCGCTATGGATGAATCAGAGGATGTTGTCCTGGTGGATACACGAGAGCCATCAGAGCAGGAGGTTTCCATGATTCCAAAAGCAATTACCCGACAAGATTTCGAACGTGACAGTGGCACACTTCGAAATAATGTCATCGTTTCCTATTGTACTATTGGTGCACGTAGTGGAATCTATACCAATCAGTTGATTTCAGCTGGTTTCAATGCATATAATCTCGCAGGGAGTGTTCTTATGTGGGCGCATGAAGGATTGACATTCGTTCATGATGGCAAGCGGGTCAAGCGCGTTGATGTATACAGTAAAGAGTGGGATTTTCTTCCTGCCGGATATGAAGCGGTCTATTCTCATTAATCCGGGTGTATGACACCAGTTATTATACTCGTGAGAAGGGATTTTAAATTTATGAAGATGGTCCGAAATCGATTACATGCAACATTTGTGATTGTAACTATCGCGATTACCTTTTTCGGTTGTCATGGCACCCTACCGACCGGGAACGAAACTATAACTACTATTGATTCTGGTGGAGTGATCACCCCTTCAGGATTAAAATCTGATCTATCATTTGTATACGAAACAATTGATACACTTTTTTCATTACATGTCGACACATCCAGGGGGCTAGTTGATTATGATGGTATACATGCAGACCCGCGGCTCAGGAGTCTGATCGATACAATCGCTGAATTTGATATGTCTGGCCTGGAGTATTCAGCAGAATCTCTAGCTTTCTGGATCAATGCCTACAATGTCACTGTAATATATTATCTGGAAAAAGAATTTGGTCGACGACGTCAGGATCAGATAGGATTTCCACTTTTCAACACAAAATATCGCATTGCACGGGAGCTTATAACTCTCGATGAGCTTGAGAAGAAGCACTCTGAGAGAATCAGTAAATTTCGTGAACCACGAACCCATTTTGCCCTTGTGTGCGCTGCGTTAAGCTGTCCGCCACTGATGAACAGTGCATTTCGTCATGACCGTCTCTGGAGTCAACTCGAGCAGCGTACTAGAAATTTTATTAACGATCGGAGGTTCAATCCAATACCGCAGGTCAGTCAGCTTTTCTCCTGGTATTCGGGGGACTTTTCCGGATGGGTTCGAGATCCGACAGCGGTATCATTATCGCGACCCAGCAGTTACGGAACCGCAAGAGACTTCGTTACAAGTTATCTGCATGATACAACTGCAATTACTGGAAAAGAACTTTCATTTGTCGTTTACGACTGGTCTATTAACGATTGGAATAAATGATGCAGAAGCTCTCAAATTCCATTGTCACCGTAAGTTTGCTGATTACTCTTTCAAACTCTATCAGTGCAACACCATCTGGGAAATTTGATTATTTATCGCTCTCGCTTGGAACCTGGATTGTGACCAATGACAACACAGGTGCATCGGGAAAAAATTCGTTCTTTCAAAGCGCCCGAATATTCACAGCCTATCATATTGGACCGGTAAAGGGTTCCATAAGCATACCCCTTGCATTTACACTTGAAAACTACCCGGATCGTTTGCTTTACGCAGTGTACCCGGGGAATCAGGAGATGACATTTGGAATTTCCATAGGAAATATCCAGCCTCGGGTCGGTATCTCTTTTCCTTTAGGATATCCGGTGCGAGGCACAGCATGGATAGGATCGGGAAATATCAATGCACTGATGGGGATGGGGTTCCGCGCCAAAACGTTCCACAATAAAAAGATCTCTCTTGGGGGAGAACTGCTCACACGCATATCTCTGACAGATACATCTGATGGAGCCCGGTTTGGTCGTGGTTCAATGTCAGGGTATCTCAGTATAAAATCGGGAATCGCCTTTCAGAAATGGAATTTTGCAGGGGGACTGTTCCTGTCCGGTTCTTATCATCCGTATACCGACTGGGGTGGAAGGGAACAGGGCGCAGCAATTGTTCCCACAATTTCGGTGAAACGACAGCTTTCAAAAAAAATGGGATTGTCAATAAAGGGCGGTGCAGGACCAGGGTGGTCAGGTACAGACTGGGAAAAAAAGCAACTGAATGTCACTTCATCAGTTTCATTTGAAACAGGGTTGTAGCAATTTGCATGAAGATACTTCTTGTACACCCACGTATTAATTTCGACAATATGGAACCCCTCGGGCTTCTTTCCTTAGCCACAGTGCTGCACGACCAGGGTAATACTGTACGGGTGCTTGATATATTTCCAGATGATTCAGAGTATTTTCGCAATCAACTTCTCTCTTTTAAACCAGCGTGTATCGGATTCAGTTTCGAAACTCCCGGATACACACGTGTAATGGAGCTTTCCAGGGAAGCCAGGCGTCTGGCGCCTGGTGTACCACAATGTGCCGGAGGTATCCACACGTCCACACTGCCTGAACAGACACTCCGTGACCTCGAACTGGATTTTGTTATTGTTGGAGAAGCAGAACGGAGCTTTCCGGATGTATGCCGTCATATTGCTGCCGGAGATGAGTTTACCACACTTGATGGTGTAGGAATTATAGATGAAAATGGTTTTTTTCGATTCAATCCTCCCCCACCACTTATTCAAGATCTCGACACACTTCCTTTCATAAACCGGTCTCTTCTTGATGGGTTTCGTTTTTATTTCGAACCGCCAGGATGTATTCGTGGCATTGTGAGAACCCGAAGCGCTAATATTCAGGCTTCACGGGGATGTCCTTACCAGTGCACTTTTTGTCAGTCTAATCAATTAATGGGAAAGCGGGTGCGCACACGCTCGGTTGCACATGTAATAGAAGAGATTGTTACTCTCCATGATACCTGGGGAATTCGCTCGTTGTATTTCACCGATGATTGTATCACTGTTAATAAGGGGTGGATGGAGGAATTTTGTGAAGCGATTGTAAAAATTAAATCTCAGATTTCGTGGGCCTGTCAGTCACGTGCAGACTGTCTTTCCAAAGATCTTGTCAACAGAATGAAAAAAGCGGGGTGCCTGCAAATTGACATTGGGGTTGAAAGCGCCGATCCTGAGGTATTACGTTATCTTCGAAAAGGAGAAACGGTCGATCAGTATGAGACTGCAGCATCATGGATTCATGATGCAGGAATGCGCCTGCTATGTTCTTTTGTAATCGGAACTCCGGTTGAAACTCAATCCAGCGGTGAAATTACAAAAGCATTTATCCGCAAAGTAAAACCATCAATGTGCCAGATATTTACCCTGGTACCCTTTCCGGGAACGGTCATTGAACATGAGGAACACGCCAGCGGTCGTCTGGGTAAGGTAAGCTTTTCTGAAGAAACTTCACAGAAACACTGGAGCGGGGGATTCTTCTCTTGTGCACTTTCACAAAAAGAGCAGGTGTCAATCAAACTCAAGCTACAGCGCATGACATTTCTACATGACCACTTGCCGCTGGTAACTGGTTGGCTACGCCACCCTTCCTATCTTATCATTATAGTTTTAGTATTGATCCGTAATGTTTTTTTTCTGAAAGAAATAATGCGTGATAGCATAGCCAATCCTGTCCGGTTCGTACAACTCATGTATCATGCACTTAATCGCGAAATGATCCGTCGTGCTCGAAAAATGGAGCTGACTGAATGAATTTTCTGAAAAAGTTTTACATTCCATCATTACTACTGGCTGCGGTACTACTGCTCCATATAACAGCCCTCATTGTAGTTGGAATTTCGTACATTTCTTTCCCCTACGAAACACACCACTGGGGTGAATGGGATGTTTTTTCGATGAGTATCCTCATCAGTCAGGGACAATCTCCCTATTTCCTCGGCGATTTGACCCATGCAACTTCAGTCCCGTACAATTTTATCTATCCTCTTATCTGTGCCTTACCAGTAAAATTTTTCGGACCACATTTGTGGATCGGAAGAGCAGTCTCTATTTTATCATATATAGCTATTCTCTTTCTCAGCGCACAGATCCTTTGCCGTAAATATCAACTCCAGCCAGCATTCATAGCTGCAGGCTGCATTCTTGTGATTCTTGTTCAGCCGATAACCGGATACAGTCTTTTCAAAGCGCATCCGAATGCTCTCTGCATCGCAACCGGCCTGTTGACGCTCTATCTTGCACCACAGGGAAAGAATTCTTTACAATCGTGGATACCTGCACTTATTGTCGGAATACTCTGCTTTTTTATAAAACAAACAGGTGCATTATTTCTTTTAGCACTTTTCCCGTCAATACTAATCCATCACAGATGGAATGGTGTAGTATTGTTATTGGTTGTTACAGGTACATTAATGGCTATAGTCTCTGGGCTTAATGTTTTAACTGATGGTGTTTACGGATTCTTCTGCTTTTCACTGCCATCATCATATCCACTTATATTGAACAAAATTGACGATGGTATCCGCTTTTTGGCAAGTCAATCATTCATATTTATTGCAGCATCAGTTCCTCTGATTATACGTCAAAATACCCTCCGTGACCCAGTGTTAACAACAGGATTGTTATCAATTCCAGCATCAATATATGCTAATTCACTCTGGGGAGGTACAGAGACCAATTTTGCCTTCTCACTAATTCCACTGGCGCTTATATCTGCCCATTCCATGAGCATAGTTGCCAAATCTCTTAAAAGACCAAACAGCCTGATTATGACAACAGCCATCACACTAGTAATTTTGCAATGCATCGTTCCGTTTTTTCATCTGAAAATTCCGGGAAACCGTGAATATGCAGCAGCGAAACGAACTGCTGAAATCATTGGGCACCCCGACCAGTCTGTGCTTGCCCTGGATGCACAGCAATATGCATATATTTCAGGTAAACCTGACTATACTGATGCAGAAGCAATGAAACAGTTCATGCTTGCAGGGATAAGGACATTTCCCACAATTGAGCGTATGATCAGTCAGAAGGAATTTGACATTGTTGCAGTACATGCACCTCGATTTTCATTGTATGACGAACGTGATCTCGATGTATTCAGATTACTGGACACCAACTACAGAGTGGCTGAAATAATTACTTCTTCATCAGTTTATTCCCCCCTTTTAATTTTACGTCCCGATACCAGCACACAAGCAGATAGCTGTTTTGCAGAAAACAGGCCATCAAACGTTGCAACTGCGATTCTTAACAATCAGAACAGTGAAAATTTTTTCATTCAGAAAAAAAGGTACATTGAGCACTATGTCGAATAATTTTTTAAAAAGAAAGGTATACCCGTCTATCTTTTTGTTTTTTGCAGGCGTACTTCTATTATTATTCTCAAATGTTTATCAAACCTGGAAAATTTCTTTTTTTATTGTTGGCTTTACGCTTACATTCTCAGGGATGCTTATACTTCGACAATTCTGGCCATCACGGTGGAGAATCGGCTACGTACTCATTTTTGGAATTTCAGCCCGAGCGCTCCTTTTTCCTGTTACCCCCAGTGATGACCTGAATCGGCATGCATGGGAGGCATACATACAGTTGCACGGAATGAATCCGTATGTAACAGCACCCGATAACCCCGCGACAGAACCTTTACGCAACGAAATATGGGCCGGAATAAATCACAAGGAATTTACATCTATATATGGACCGCTCTCACAGATGTTATTTAAAACAGTAATGTTTTTCTGGTATTCGCCATTTGGTATCAAACTTATCGTTATGATATTTGACATAATGAGTGTGCTACTGCTTGCACTGTTTTTAAAAGACAGGGGCTCGCGTATCAACGAACTGCTTTTGTATGCAATCAATCCACTTGTTCTCTATTCTTTTGCAGCTGAAGGTCACCTTGAAGCAATTATTGTTTTCATGCTTGCAGCTTCTGCAGTTTTATATCAAAGGAAAAAGTACCGCTGGATGTTTTTCTTTCTGGGATGTGCCTGTGCAGTCAAATTGACATCAATTATTTATGTTCCACTGTTTATCAGAAAAGATACACTTAAATTCACACCATTTGTACTCATTCCTGTACTTTTTGCACTACCCTACGGCATCGACATACTTTCTATTGTCGATGTAACCGTGAGATTCGCCCGGGAATTCAGATTTAATGGCTTACTGTTTAGTATGTTTGCTCTTTTTTTTGATAACGATACTGCATTGAAGATCTCGACACTACTCTTTGGTACTCTTTTTTTATGGATATTTTTCCTTACCCCCAATCCAGTTAAAGCTTGTCGCAATGCCTCAGTCGCATTCCTCCTGTCAGCACCCACAACACACTCCTGGTATTTTACAATACCTGCCATGTTCGCAGTACTCTTCCCTTCGCGCCCATTGATTATTCTTACAGGTACAATGGGGTTTGGTTGGTTAACAATATTCAATTACTGGGCACATGGCCGCTGGATTGAATGCTGGTACATTCCTGTATTGGAATATCTGACACCATTGCTGCCTGACTTGTATGTCCGGCGTAAATTACCAGGTAGCGATTTCAATTTGTCCCTGAATGATGAACGAATTTCAATTATTATACCCGTACTCAACGAATCGCAGCAGTTACAGGATTGTCTTGAATCAATACACATTCCGGAAAACACTCATTCTGAAATTCTTGTTGTTGACGGAGGATCACATGATACCACATTGGATATTGCAAAGGCAGATCCACGTGTGCGGATTATACAAACCTCAAAAGGCAGGGGCATTCAGATTTCCGGGGGAATAGAAAAAGCCTCCGGGGACCTGATCATCATACTCCACGCTGATTCACGTCTTGACACTACAGCAGTTTCACACATTATACAGTTCTGTAAACAGCATCCACATATTGCGGGTGGATCGGTTGCATCAAGATTCGAAAGTACGGAGTTGCGGTTTCGTTTTATAACTGCTTTAAACACAATACGTTCGCGTTGGACCGGGATAAGTTTTGGAGATCAGGTACAGTTCTTCAGAAAGAATGTACTCATAAATAATCTACCGAAAGTTAAAATCATGGAGGATATTGAGATATCGTTACGGTTAAAGGAGAACGGCCCTATGGCTCTCTTGCCTCCGATTGCGAAATCATCAACCCGGAGATGGGAAAAACGTAATTATACCAGGAACATGTTTACAGTAATCGGATTGACAGGTTTATATCTTTTCAAACGACGTTTAGGTTTGTTAAGCTCTGATAATTCTGAATTTTACAAGGCATATTATGAAAAAACCTGATTTCCCTGCAAATGGGACACTAATTGTATTTGCCAAAACACTGGATACATCAGTTAAAACAAGGATTGCACTAACAGAAGGGCAAACCGCAGCCCGGAACATATATCGCGAGCTCCTCACAGCAACATCCACAGCCATTGAAACCATTCCTTATCATGTTGCGTTTACCGGGAGTGATCAGCCCGGAGAACTTTCAGACCATTTTAAAAACGCAGTATCATTCTATTCGCAAACTGGTAACAACCTTGGAGAACGAATGAAAAATGCCTGTTTGTACTGTTTACAAAGAGGCTACCTGTTCGCAATACTGATTGGATGTGACTGTCCGGAACGACCTGCGGAAGATATCATTCTGGCTGCAAACTATTTAAGCAGTGGTACCGATGTTGTACTGGGGCCGGTTGAAGACGGTGGATACCATCTTGCCGGTGTAAACGCACAGGGACTTAAAATATTCGATGCGACCCAATGGAGTATGCCCTCCCTGATGAACGAAACATTGCAGATCACACAACAATTCGATCTGAAAACAATGCTGCTTGCTCCTCGAAATGATATCGATACCATTGGAGATTACCGACGCTGGAGAGCCCGCATTCACTGAGGTAACTTTAGTTTTTCCCGTAGTGTTTTAAAATTATTACTATTTTTTTTCCAATACGGCTCCCGTTGTGATGCTATCAATTTACCCGAAGATCCATCCCTTTCTGCAAATTCGACAATCCGGTGTGGATACACCTGCTCTACATGAACGGTTGTAGTACCATTTCCTATTGTCCAGATAAACGATACAGCGTTGATTTTTCCAAGGGATGTTTCCAGTACTTGAGACTTCCCCTTTGTTATTGAAGCATCAGTTACATTTGAAGGGCTATGTAACTTTCTGGTTATCCATCGTGACTGAATCAGTTTGAGATTTCGTGTTTCACCCTCATTCAGAAATGTTCCATTTAATTCCCGTATTTTTATCCACAAATTATCTTCTGTTTCAACACCATTTACTTCAAATGAGTACGCTGCTTCTCCTTCACTTTCAAAATAGCTGAAAATTTCGCCTTTATATGTATCAGGTGTCCGGATAATACGGTCGAACACCTGGCCGCACCAATCCTGTGAGGAAAATGAGATTTTCATTGTGTTCATGTTCTCAAAGGGAGCTTTATTTTCAACGGAAGCAAACACCGAAGTCATCACACTATATTCGTATATACCAGTAGTAAATTTACGAAGATCATTCAGTTTGATCACACGGAGCATCTGGTCTTCGGGCAATTTGACATCGGGCTTGATATGAGTAGCGATTCGCATCGGTTCGGTAACAAACACCATCACCCGAGTCCCATTCCTGACTTCTCCATAGCGGGATTCTTTTAAAGCATAGGTTGATATCTCCGCATTACCGTCGTACCAAAGATTTTTGAACGCTGTAGAGTCTTGACCTGATGACGTAAGTATTAAAAGCATAATCACTAAAAAAGAAGTCGATTTCATTTTACCTCCCTGTAAAAATCATTGTATTTGTATAGGCAATTCGAACTAATGTTCCCTGAAGTATCTGACATGTTTCTCCCGAAACAAACAGGAGAAACATAAACATCTAAACACATTCTACCCAACTTTTTACAAGAAAATGTAGATCAGAAGAGTGGTTGAACCAAACTCTTCGTCAACATTGATTTACATGTTTCAACCAAACAACTTTGCTGCAATTTGTGCGACATATTTTCCTTGAAACCGTGCGCCATCCAACTCATTCTTACTTGGCATTCTGGATCCATCCCCACCAGCGATTGTTGTCGCACCATAAGGAGAACCGCCACCTATTTCCGCGACACTCATCTGGCCGGCAAAAGAATACGGCAACCCTACAACTATCATACCATGATGAAGAAATGTTTTATGCAATGACAAAAGAGTAGCTTCATTACCACCATGCTGCGTCGCACTGGATGCAAAAGCACTGCCTACTTTACCAATCAGGGCCCCGCTTGCCCAGAGTTGTCCTGTAGAATCAAAAAACTGGCCGAACTGAGAAATGGGGTTTCCAAATCGGGTCGGTGTACCAACGATTAGAGCATCAGCTTTTGCAAGCTCATCCAGAGTTATTACCGGAACTGACTCCAGCATCTTCTGAGCATCTGCAGCACCAAGTTTCGAGATAATTTCTGGTGGAAGAGTTTCGGGTATCCGTCGTAATGAAACTTCTGCACCCTTGATTTCACTCGCTCCTTCAGCAACACTTTTTGCCATCTCATAGATATGCCCATACAGTGAATAAAACAAAACCTGAACTTTCATAAACACCTCCATTATAAGTTCTGTTATTATAGTCGTAACTAAATACTGATTCCTTACACTAATTTTTTTTCAACAATTCCAGTATTTTATCTGTCTCCATTCGAACCTTGTAATCGGGGTTCGAATATGCATACCTTATAACCCCATCCATATCCACAATAAAGACCGCAGGAACAGGCAGCATGTGGTGTTTCTCACCAGAAGCTTTTTCGAGATTTATACCAACTAACCGATATTTGACAACAGTTACGTTATCTACAGTAAATGCAAGTCTGAATGCTTTTGCTGCACTCATCGAACTATCGGAATAAAGATTATAAGTTAAACTGTGCCTGGTAATTGATTTCTGAAGCTCTTCTGGGCGATCCGGACTTATAGCTGCAATCTGATACCCTGCTGCCAGAACTTCAGATTCAATAGTTTGAAGTTTACCCAGATGTGTATTACAGTACGGGCACCATCCACCCCTGTAGAAAATCAATATCGTTGGCTTTTTAGAGACAATTTCCCTCAGGCCAATCGATCGCCCATCATCGACCCCGCTAACATACGCATCTGGAATAGTATCGCCTGCTACTAATGCAGCGGAACTATCCGCAATCTTCGAATTATCTGCAGAAGCAAACAATGTGCTGCCCGACAATGCAATTCCAGCAACCGTTTTCAGAGATGTTTTAATTAAATTATTCATATCATCACCCTTTCATTGTAATTAATATATGTATATTTGTATAATTTACGATATTCGATTTTACCTCATTATAGTGGAAGGATTGTCTTTAATCAAAGGACAGGTAATCCACATCACTATTCCAGCTGAGAACTTGTTCTGAATATGTTCTAAGGCATTGAGTAAATGTATCGTATGAACCGGATCGAGCCAGACCCCTGTCTGTTCCTGAAACTCGATAGCTTTCTTTATGTACTGGTTCCAGATAAGTGGTTGGTATGGAATTAACATTACTGATTTATCACTGCTATATTTCTTAATAAGATAGTTTCTTGAAATCGGATGTCCAGTCATCACCCCTATAAATGAATCGTTGTTTTTCTCATTCTGAGCCGTTAAAAATCCATCAAGCATTGTCCCGGAGGCAATCGGAAAAACATGAGTACGTCTACCAGTGAATCCCCTCATGACAACCTGTTGCTGTGCCTCCTGAAGTGCTGTGCTGAATGGATTTGGTGATAATCTTAGATGCCCTCCGATCCCCATTGAATTCACTCCCGGAATGAACGCCAGAAACTTAAGCAGTATTACCTGTAATAATGCTGAGCCGCTTATTACCTTTATCCGCTTATCACCCAGATATGCCTCTCTGATAGATTGTGTATAAGGATTTGTCGTACGCAACGTTTCCAGAAACAACAGTCGCCTGATTCGATTACTGTACTTAGGATGATCAAGAAACGACTGCAACACCTGGAATGTATGTGCACCCGGATCAGACATTGCAGCAATGGTGTGTGCACCTTCTTTATTAGAAAGCCAAGCATGAAATCTGCGTACCTTATTGCCTCCAGCCGGAAGGAGAAGATCCTCTCTTTTGAGGAATACTTCCATGCCAATCCCCTTCAGAACAACTTTTTGTAAAGGCGATTCAGACGGCAAATCGTCTGGCAATCGCTCTGATTCCTTTTGCTGCATGATATGTCCCCATGATGAAACGAAGAGCAGGACCGTGTGAAGGCTCCGCTATACCACCGACCATGTATAGATTCGGTACACTGGTTTCGAATCTGAATGTCAACCTCGGTATACCGTTTACAGATTCTAACGATTGTCTTATTTCTCTGCTCAGGAAGGGAATGGATTCGATCGAATAACGATAACCGGTAGCCGCAATAATCAAATCAAAGTTTCGATTGAGTACTGCAGACCGTACTCCACCAGAAACGGTACTGAGCCCGAGATCATTAATATTGCCGGTCAACTGTTCGACATTTTTATTATTAACGACATTTTTAAGATCAGGCGTAATTGTTGATTCAACAAACTTTTTCGCTAAAATTTTCTTTATCTGGACAGGAATGAAAAAGAAAACAGGTGAAATTTTTAGCACAAAGTTAAAAACCGGTGTAGGAAGATTGATTGGTTCATTGAAAAATATCGGCTTGTGACGAAGTAACCATGTAATGGTATTACTCTTTGCCAGAACTCCGATAGCCTCTGCTGCAGACTGCCCCGCGCCAATTAATAAAATCCTCTTTCCCGAAAGCCCCTGGAACCGCTTTACATCCCAGGCATGAATTACTCGTTCAGAGTCAAGGCCCGCAAGTATGGATGGCAGATATTTATGCGATTCGATCCCGGTAGCGATAATGACATGCTCAGCAACAATTGAGCTGCCATTTTCACATTCAAGATTAAATCCATGATCACGTTTTTCCAACCGGATCACGTAAGTCTTTTCAATGGTATAAGGTAAGCGTTTAAGAACATTGGATAAGTAGGAGCGGAAAATATCAACAGGAATTCGCTCTTTCAATACGCGATCGACTTCTTCAGGACGGGATTCTTCAAGATAACGCCAGAAAGAGTATTTATTGTCAGGCGAATAAATTTCACTGGTATGCCAATCGGAACGGATTGCCATATTATCCTGCGTATGTTCAAACCACAAAGAGAATGGCTTTCCAAAGATCACAAAATCTATTCCTCTTGAATACAGTTCATTTGCTATACTTATTCCGTACGGTCCACAACCAATTATCGCCACTTTTACACGCTCTTTCATTAATTCCTCGCTTCCTGATTAATTATACCATGTGTACATGTCTCACTACTGGTATGGCATACCGAAAGGTTAAGTGATGGAAAAGTGCCAAGATTTTTACCATGAATTCCATACCCGGCAAATATCAGTATGCCTGTTGTCAAAACTGCACCAGTCATCGCCTCGGTTGAAAAGAGAAATAGCAGAAATTCAGAAAAATTTACTGAAAGCCCCGTATTAATCAACTGTAAAAATTGCCTGTCAACCCAAACAAGTAACAAACCAAAGACAAGTGAGCTTGAGGCAAGTGCAAGTGCAGTATACCAGGTTGTCCAATTTCTACCTTCATGATGTATAATGTCAAATCGGAATTGCTCAATAAAAACTCTTGTAACTCCGTGCCACACCAGAAAAGTAAGAAATATCACTCCAACAGGAATTTTTGGAAGAAACGCCCAGATAACAGCGAAAAGTGCAAGGTCAAGTCCAGCCATGTAAAGCTGTGTCGGATGAACTTTTACTCCACGCAATTCCGGTCGCCACCGGACGATTTTAGATTCAGCGTTTGTATATCGTATTCCTATGCCGTGTTTCACTGGTTTACCAAAACAACAACCATAATTAAAACATCCCAGACGCCCTACAGCCTGTCCAATTAATCCACCCCAGCAGAGACCATCGGCAAGAATTGAGAAAGAGATATTTCTGGTAAGAGCAACAATAACAAGCCAGACAAACGCGCCGATTACTCCACCTTGCATGTAAAATCCGGTTTCTTTGATATATTTCAATGGATTATCAAGGAACTTTTTACCAAGAGCGATCCAGTGGAAAGATTTTGCACCTAGCCACACAAGCAATCCGCCCAGCAAGTACAGGTACAGAGGTATTGATAAAGCTGATACCCCACGCAAATGCATATACCAGGAAAAGAACAATACCATCGACATTGCTTCAATTGCTGCGAAAGCACCAAAACCGACGACGTTAAATTCTTTTCCTCTTAAAAGTACCGGATGATCCTTGAGAACCTTAAACGGCCACCAGATCAGTTTTAATAGCGTTGTTGTTTTCGGCATTGTTATCCTCCCGTATTATTATGAATATCTTCAACTTTCATGTAATTAGTCGCGACGGTATACGACTACCTTACAGAAAACAGTTCCGGGAGAAAAAATATGTTTAATTTCAGATGTCTCATTTTCACCCTTTTCGTTTCATACAATTTATCTGCAAATTCAAACACTGCATTCCACTTTGACCTTGATTCAACAGGGTATCAGGCATCGATAAAATTTGTAACTGAATTACCTGCGGATTCCGCCCTGAAGTACATGTATGAATATGAACATTTTCTGAAGTATAAAACAGGATTAGGCAACGTCGGTATTACTGATAGTACAGCCTCATCGTATACTATCATTACAAAGATCAAATTACCGTTCTATATCGTGCAAATAAGGCTGAAAAGGACATTGAACACAGCAGAAGGAAACATGAAATTTGAGCTTGTTTCTTTCGACCAGTCACCAGAGTTGATGCCCAGGATTCTTCAAATAAATGGCATATATGCAGTTTACCCGGATAAAACCGGATCGATTGTGGCATTGTTGCAGACAGCAAGAAATGGAACTCATATATCGGCTCTACAGAAAATCATCCTTGAGTCAAGTATAAAGAATTACTTTTCATCAATTCAACGTCATCTTCAAAAAAACCGACGACCTGAGTTCCATTGATGAAGATATACGGGGAATTCAGACTTCGGTTTTTCAAGATTTATTTCTTTTTAAGAATTCTTTTATCCTCTCTTTTGATCTTTCGGAAAGAGCCTCCGAATCATCCTCAATGGCTACGGCATTGTAATCAGGAGCTATTTTCTCTATAATTGAATGAATTTTTTTGAGCTGTTTTCGATACAGATAGCAGGTCTTGCACATTGTCACATGCATTTTCATCTGAACTTTTGTCAAAATAGGAAGGTTTGTATCAAGCTCCTTTGATGACAACCAGGACATCTCCTTGCATGTCAGCATAATTTTATCCATCATGAGTTAGCCGCCTTGAACCAGTTCACATCCAGACAATCACGCAATTTTTTCCTCGCCCGATGCAGAAGTACCCAGAGATTAGTCGATGACAGATCGCAATCCTTACATATTTCTTCAGTTTCAAAACCATCCACTTCACGCAGAACAAAGACTGTTCGCTGAACCTGGGGTAAATGCGACAGGCATTGTTTCAGGACCAGTGAAAACTCTTTTCGCACCAGTGCATTATCTGGTAATTCAGACCACTCATCAAATTGTTTTCGCCATTCTCCCTTTTCATTGAAAGATGAATCGATATCTTCAGTACTGTCGATACGGGAATTGAGGGTATTCAGTTTATGCCGGTAATGGTCGAGGATTTTGTGCTTGAGTATCCCCAGAAGCCATGTCAGTTGTGATGATCTCGACGCAAAACCCGCCGCTGAATTCAGAGCAGCCATAAATGTCTCCTGAACAAGATCTTCGGCAATCGCCCGATCACTTACACGGTATAGTGCATACCGAAAAAGCGTATCTCCGTATTGGTCTACCCATTCGTTTGTGTCAACATTTACCTCCATCCGGTCGTTTCCTTTCTGATTAATCACTAACAACATCAGGCAGTAGCCCCCTGGCACGAAGAACCTGCTCCTGCAGTGCATGCAAAGCAATGGTCATCGAGCACAATCGTCCGGTTAAAGAGTTTACTCATATTAAAGTCAAAAATTGAAGAAGGGCTCCCATGATTTACCGACATGGAAAGCATCTGATTGAAGTCACAGTCATAAAGCGTACCATCCCAACCGACCGATAATGTTGACCGGCACATTACATGTTCAGCTGCCTGCCTGTTGAATGCTGATGTTAAATCCCGCATGTAATCTTCAAGATTGTCACTATTTACAAGATACTCAAGAAACCGTCCGATCGGACAGTTGTTCAGACAGAACAGGTGAGAAAATGATACCCCGAAATTCTGCAATAATTTTCTCTTGTATTCTGCTTGAAGAAGCTGCTGGGCACCGGCCATAAATGCTCCCGCAGGATTATAAACTAGATCCAGCACCAACCCCGTCCCTTCAATTCCGTATCCACGTTCATTCAGTAATCGCAGTGCAGTGATTATACTTGCGAAAACACCTTTGCCCCGCTGTTTATCTGTTCGTACTGCATCGGGATCTGGAACTGATGCTACCAGCTCCACTCCGTTTTCAGCGAACACATCGATATAACAACGGTAATCTGGTTGTAGAAGTATCACAAGATTACTGCGCACGATTAACCGTTTATGCAAACCTGAAACCTGACGTATAAACAATTCAAGTCCGGGATGCATTTCCGGAGCGCCACCGGTAATATCAATTGTCGTAATTTCCGGCAATGCTGCGATTTCAAGGCATTTATCAAGTACTTTCGATGACATTTCCTCAGACCTATGCGGTCCTGCTTCGGCATGACAATGTCTGCAACTCAGGTTGCATTTGCGCGTTATATTCATTTGTAAAATTTCAACAAAACGCGAATGCAAAGGAAAAAGTCCTTTACGTTCAAGTATTTCTTTAAAACGCTGCCCATGAAGTGAATGCCGGATACACTCTAGCTGTGTGTGGGCATCCATACGTTACATCTCCTTTTTCTTGATTATTTTTCTGATCTGTGTCGAGTGTGCGAGCACATCACCTGCGGTCATAGCAGCTCCAACATGAATCGCCTCCATCATTTCGTCACTAGAAACACCAAGAGAAAGACACTTGTTTGTGTAAGCATCAATACAGTAGGGGCAGTGGCGGACTGTAGCTACAGTTAATGCGATCAGTGACTTTTCGCGTTCTGTAAGTTTTCCCGCTGATGTTGACTTCGCATAGTAATCAAAAAATGCACTCCCCTGTTCGGGAGCAAATTCTCCGATATTCGGGAAGTCTGCGAGATCCTTTGGTTCGTAGTAGTTCTGAGACATGTTATTCTCCTTTTGTATTTATTGAAAAAAGGTACAGGTTGAAGAAATAATGTTCTGAATTTCAACTCCCCCCTGCCACAATTGTATCTTTTTCCCTTTTGTCTCCTTCAGCTTTCTCTCTCTCAGATTTCTGAAGCATTTCAATCTCTTTATCAGGCAGACCACTGGCCCACCCCTGCGTAAGCGGAAATTGCTTCTTCTTATAAAGGACGTTATCTTGATCAATAACATCAACCCTTCCAAATGTCAGAACCTGCATGGGACAGTTGACAACACATGCGCTGCACCGTACACATTCTACATCATTCATGGGGATGCCTTTGTTAGCATAATTCATCACATCGATGCCCATATGACAAACCTTCGTGCAGACATTGCAGGAAATGCAGCGCTTTTTGTTTGCGAAAATGCGGTACACAGAAAATCGTGCGTAAATATGCATGAGAGCAGCAAGCGGGCACAAAAATCGACACCAAACTCTTCCGGACATGGAGAAATAAACACCCACACCAAGAACACCCGCAAAAATGATATCTACAACAACAGCATAAATATCAGATGCAATTACAGAAAAAGGATTGGCTTTCCCTGAGAAAAGGGCCAGTAATGTGACAATTCCCGCAAACAAGAGGATCACTTGTCCGGCATTGTCCCACTTCTTTGCAGTCGGCCCATGTGGCGCACAGGTCCGGTATTCATCTCCCAGAGTTTCAGCCAGCGCACCACAGGAGCATATCCATCCGCAATACGCACCTTTCCCCCATCGATAAACGATAATGGGGATTATGACAAATGTTTGAACCAGTCCTGTGACCAGCCAGAAGGCTATTGGTTGACTTGTGGCAAGATTATGAATAAAAAGCGGCCAGGCAAGAATAAATCCATACGCCCGCCAGTATGAACCACCAGGAAAAACATTGGTCATCACCCACTCTCCCAGTAAATCATGTTTGCCCAGAAAGGGAAAGACAAACATCGGCAGGATAAAAAGCGGTAACACCTGAATCGCCATTAGTACAAAAGTCTGGCGTTTAATATATCCTGTCGGATTAACCACAATCCGTCTCAGTCCAAACACAACTATTGTCAAGGAATAGAGTGCTGTATACCAGTCACCTATATCCCCAAAGAGCGGCTTCTGCTGCAACAATTTGTATGATATGTATAACCAGCCAAACAGAAGTGCATTCCCGAAATAATAGCCATACTTGAAAGTATTCCATGTAGTTGTAAAGTATTTTGAACGGTTCCGCAGAAAGTGGGTCAGTAGCCAAACCAGCACAATAGCTAGCCCCCCCACACTTGCCCATGCCCCCAGACCATTAAGCATTTTCGGCCAGACTTTTGACATGAGCATTGCGGGAACAGAGAAAAAGTCTGCGAAAGTGCTAACAGGAGTCACGGGCGCTTTTTTACCGAAATAGAGTACTGATGCAAACAGTAGCAATCCTGCAATTTTCATCCAGTCCGCAAAACGGCGCTCACCTTCCATGCGGATATTTGATCTTTTGAAAAACTCGATCGGAATCTCAGTACCGATAAGTGCAAAAACAGCATCGTTGGGAAGGGTTTTCTCCTGTTCGCCAATTTGTAGAACAACATCATTATCCCTGATCTCCTTCACCGACGATTCGAAAAAGGGCTTGACAGCACCTTTTTTGACAAGTGCTTCAAACGCTTGCAGGTTCTGCTCTTTGGGACGCGAAAAGGCAGCTTTTCGGTAGGAAAGTGTAACCCGATTGCCGGATTTCGTAAGAGCAACTGCCGCTTCAAGTGCGCTGTCACCGCCGCCGATAATGAGAACGTCTTTATCATGGAATTCACCAGGATCAACAAGTCTGGTAAAAACTTTCGGCAGTTTTTCACCCGGTACGCCAGGCATCCGGGAATTGCCACTCTTACCGATTGCGACAATAACCCGCCGGGCCTGATAACTTCCCATAGATGTCTGTACGGTAAATGCTCCACTGGTCTGTGTAATACTTTTGACCATTTCTCCTTCACGAAGAGGTATTTCTTTACCAGCAATATCAGTTCGTAATTCCTGCAGAAGTGATTCCTTGGTACCGTCATTGAATGAAAGTGCCGATTTCATTGGTGGATCCTGCGGTGTAACATGGATAGGTTTACCAGCAGGAAAATTAGCAATTGTATTGAATATCTGCGAAGACTCGATCAGCTGGTGCCTGAATTCCAGCTCCGCAGCCCGCAAGCTGGCGGACACTCCTGCGGGACCCGCCCCGATAATTATCAGGTCAAATATATCTGCTGAATTGGTCTTTCGCTCTCTGGAAAACTGCTCATCTTGAGAGAGTTTTTCAATTAGTTCGTAGCCGGATTCAGCCGCAAGCTTGATCAGTGGGATGCCGGTAAGATCACCAATACAATATAATCCAGGGACAGATGTTTCGAATTTACTTCTCAATTCAGGTAAACGGTCAGGCTTGCCCGTCGGGTTACCCTTCTGGAGCCAGTCGAAATAAAAGAGAAAAAAATTCATGCGAATCCTTTCCTGTTCAAAATTATTAATGCGTCAACCAGAAGAATGGTTTCCCGCTATCGCAGTCCTTTTGTGGTCCGACAAAAATACTGAATTTCTTCATACTGAAGACTCCTCCATAATATCGCCCGATTTGAACTCAGTCCTCTTTTCTGACACAAAAGCTGCAGCTTCAAGAACCTTAAGGTTTCGACAAGAGCCACAATCCTGCTTTTCGCCTCGAGATGGACACGTTGGACAACGCAGTGTCTGATCAAGCACATATTCCAGTTGAAGTCGGGCATCACGAAATCGTTTTTCTTTCTCTGCAACTATACGCAATTGATCTTCAATTTGATTTCGAAGAAAAAGTGTTCGTGCCTTTCTTTCGGATGAAATCGATTCGATAGAATGGAACAAATCTCGTATTTTAGACAATTTCATGCCACATTCAGCGAAAAGTCTTATTTTTTCAACTAACGTAATTGCAGATGCAGCATATTTACATCTGTTTACTTTACATGATGATTCAATAGGAGTGAGTAATCCAGCTTCAACATAGAAACGAATTGTGCGTAGCGACACGCCAGTTCTTCGGGCAAGATCACCTGTACTCAAAAATTTTGATTGTTTATCCATATTGTCCATTTGTAGTATCTGTTTTAGCAACATCCTCCCGAAGTTGGTAAGATGTTGTCCTGAAATGGTAATCCACCACAGTCAGGGAATATTCAATGAACGTAACGTTAGGTAATATATTTTGAAACAGTGGTATCTTTCAATGAATTTTTAGCTCAGCAGGATTATGTTTTAATTTAATTGCTCATGTCTTCCATAAAGTGCTTCAATATTTCAAAGTACTTTTATGCACGAATTAGTGTAATTACCTGCATTTGGCTTCATTAAGACTCCAGTCATACGGTAGAAATTTGATACTGTATGTCTCAACAGGAATGCCAAGTACTTTACCTACATATTCACGGTACCCACCATTATGCATGGCATTAAAATCAGATCCATACCATTCAAAAATCTGAGAAAGATAGAGTGTTTTACCCTCAATCCGATTCTTTGTTGTATCCTGTAAAAAACGTTTTCCTGCATTATTGAGTTTTTTGTCAAGGTTAAGAGCTGTAAATGGCATGTCAGAAAGTTCAGGGCATCCCTTCGATGCACATACCAAAGCAAAGTGAATCCTCGGTTCGAAGTATTTTTTTCGCAAAAGCTGATGCTCGATATGATTAAGGGAAACCTTCACGCCAAAGAGTTTTATAAATTTTTTATCCCAGGGCTCAGCAATGTCCCGAATGCCATTTTTGAGAGGAAGATTTTGAACGATAAGATCAATGGTGTAAAAATTATAAACATTGATCAGAAAGGCGATTTTCTCCTTTTCTGTAAACTTTAAAAAAGTCCCGCTATCAACATTTTCGAATTCAGTTCGTGAAACTTCAAGTATGGCTGGACCAAGAATACTGTAGGTAACTCCACCATTAACGACATGTTTTGAAAGTAACTTACCATAGTTTTCATACTGGTGATCAAACGCATCAATCGTCTTAATCGCCGAAATTGCGATAGCCAGGAATAAAAATACCCTATTCTTCATAATTTTCCGTCTCCTGTAAGTATTCACTATTGCTATAGTCGTACGCTCTTCAAATTCCTTTCAGTGATCTCTTAAAAAATGATTAAATGTTCAATTTTGCTGTTAAAACCTTCAATATCTTACCGACTGAAAAAAATATACAAGTAATAACAATATGCTATTCAGTATGTACAATAGGGATAGACGATGCAGATTTTAAATTTTTAACGTTTTCACAAAACCTCCAGACACTTATTTTCATTATTGTTTGCACGCGCCAAACTCAGGATGTATCCTCATTTCATGAAAGGAAACCTCGACTTTCGCCGGCTCTTTGGTACTCATCAATAATGCAATAGATTTTAAGTTACCACCATGATCACGTTGCCAGGCACGATCTTCTGACATGGCTTTCTGAATTACCTTTCCTGAATCATCAAATGCAACCATATCAAAATGCCCAAAAATACCATTACCCAGAATAATGAATTTACCCTCAATTGAAATTGCGCCATTAGAAGCAGTAATATTGGTGCTTTTGAATTCGACAAAATTCGATTGTTGAATGAACAACTGTGTTTGAGTATTCCCATTTTTCTGCTCCTGAGCATATACAATTGAACATTGCAGCATTGCGATTATCATTACGATTCTATAGAAACTCATTCAATACTCTCCTTTGTTTACATAATTTAACAGAACCGGTGAGTTTCCGGTTTTTTTATACAAATCACTCATTAATAGTATACCACAATTCAATTACTTATATACAATTTAAATTTCAGTCCTTCCCCTTTCCTTTGTACTGATTCCAACCATTTCATCCAATCTTGCAAGGCCTCCTTCTTTTAATTCAGTTTCCGTTTTTGTATCATCCCTTGCCAGATCTGGTGCAAACCATCCGTAAAGTGATGGTATTAAAATAAGTGTCAGAAAGGTTGATGAAATCAATCCGTAAACTACGACAATCGCAAGTGGTCGCTGTACTTCTGACCCCATACCATGTGAAAGCAGTAATGGAAACAGACCAAGAATCGTGGTCAAAGCAGTCATCAAGACCGGCCGCAATCTCAACATGCATGCTTCACAGACCGCATCCACAATACTAAACCCATCCACCCTGAGTTGATTGATATATGAAACCAGAACCAGACCATTCTGAACTGCAATCCCAAAAAGTGCTATAAACCCAACAGATGCGGGTACAGAAAGGTATTCTTTTGATAAAAACAGACCAAGAATACCACCGATAAGAGCTAATGGTACATTTATAAAAATCAATGATGCACTTTTTAGAGAACCAAGCGACATGTACAACATTATAAAAATCAAACCGAGCGCAATCGGAACAATGACAGTAAGTTTTTTCATTGCCCGCAGTTGATTTTCGAACTGACCTCCATATTCCAGATAATATCCTGTTGGAATCTTAATTCTTGTCTCGACTAGTTTTTGAATATCAGCAACAACACTACCCATATCACGCCCGCGCACATTCGCTGATATTATCCATCGTCTCTGATTTTTTTCACGATTGATCTGGATCGGTCCGATCACCTCCTTTATATGTGCAACTTGCGAAAGCGGCACCTGCAATCCATCTGCAGTATGTACAAGTATATTTCCGATTGTTGAAATGTCATTCCGGAAACGCTCATCCAGACGTACCTGAATACCAAAACGGCGTGTATTCAAGTACACCTGATCGACAGTTTCTCCGCCGATTGCAACCTCAACAACCTCCAGAATATCGGAAACATTAACACCATAGCGGGCGCAGGCTTCACGGTTTGCGATAATCTGCACCTGAGGCTGCCCGAAACTCTGCTCAGTAGAAAGGTCAACAAGCCCCTTTACCGGCTCAATAACTTCCTTTATCTCCTCGGCTACAGCTCTGAGTACATTAATATCATCACCATATAGCTTGACTGCGAGCTGAGTTTTTACACCGGAAAGAAGCTCATCAAACATGTTCTGTATCGGTTGTGAAAAATTGAGCTGTACACCAGGATAACCCGATAAAGCCATATTTATCGATTCTACCAGTTCAGCCTTACTCTTAAAATTTTTCCACTGGTTGACAGGTTTAAGCATAAGTTGAATATGTGCGGAGTTAACAGGATGCGGATGACTGCCAGCTTCCGGACGACCAATTTTTGCCAGAGTCATATCTACTTCATCAAACATCTTTATTCTGCGTTCGAGCTTCATAACTGTTTCTGTGGCCTTTTCAAGTGATATTGATGGTGCCATCGCAATATTCAGTTGAATCACCCCTTCTTCTAGTGTAGGGATAAATTCTGTTCCCAGACGTGGAACCAGGAGAAGTGTACCGGCAAATACTGCCAGTGTCAAAGTGAGCACGATCAGTTTTCGTCGTATCGCAAAATGCAATACTGGTTTATACATATTTTTAAGAAAGACTACCAGCACAAATTCTTTCTGCACTCCCCGCTTAAGCAAAAGAGCTGAAAGCACCGGAGCAAAGAGCAGAGCTGCAGCAAGTGAACCAAGGAGAGCAAAAGAAATGGTAAAAGCCATCGGTGCAAACATCTTCCCCTCAACACCTTCAAGTGTAAACAACGGAAGAAATACAATGATAATTATCGCAACAGAGAAAATAATCGGGCGCACCACTTCACTGCAGGCAGCAATGATTATTCCGATTTTACTGCGAGATCTGTGCTTTCCATCCGCAAGATGTCTGAACACATTTTCGACAATAACAATAGATGCATCACCCAGCATTCCGATCGCGATTGCAATACCGCCAAGCGACATAAGATTAGCAGATATTCCTGCCATCCCCATACAGATTACTGCAACCAGTGCACATATCGGCAATGCCAGTGCCACAATAAATGCACTTCTGATATTTCCCAGAAACAATGCCAAAATCGCAATAACAAGCAGTCCACCCTGCCAGAGTGCATCCAGAATCGTTTTTACTGCATTATTTACAAGAGAGCTCTGGTTGTAATATGGTACCAGCTTTACACCTTCAGGCAATGACCGTTGTACTTCAGGTATTTTTTTATCAAGGCGCTTTATTACTTCAGAGGTGTTCTGCCCATACAATTTCATGATAATTCCGGCAACAACCTCTTCTGTGCCGTTACGGGTAACTACACCACGGCGAATCTCGTTGCCAAAGTTAACATCAGCAACATCGCTCAGACGAACGGGAATTCCGTTAACCGATTTAACATGAATGTTACATAAATCATCAAGTTTATCAACAAGGCCGATTCCCCGTACAAGATATTCCTCCGCACCGACCACAATGAACTGACCTCCGGCATTGCGATTATTGGAGGTTGTCGCCGTAACAACATCATCAATTGTAAGGTGATATTTATTGAGTGCAACAGGATTTATTTTGATTTGATACTGAAGAACATATCCACCCATCGAGAGTATCTCAGTGACACCTGGAACGGTTTGAAGCTGGTATTTTACCGACCAGTCATTTATTTCACGCAGATAAGCATCGAGGGTTTTCCCTTCTGTGTTGACATTCGTATCTGCTGTCAAATAGTACATGAAAACTTCACCCAGCCCCGTTGATATCGGTCCAAGCCCCGGACGCTCCTCCATCTCGGGTAGTTCAGCACTCGCAAGCCGCTCAGCGACAATCTGACGTGCAAAATAGATGTCAACATTATCCTTGAAATACACATACACTACTGCCATAC
>JBNKZD010000199.1:0-52926 GCA_050301235.1 Chitinispirillaceae bacterium
CGGGTGAGATTATTCAGAAGCATGGATGCAGCATTTTTTTCGGTTCCGGACTGGATCTGCCTTGATCTGCCTAAAAGGTCACTCCAGATGACCTGATTTGAGATGCAATTAAGATGATTACCGGTGATCTGATTCGTAAAAGGCGTACGGTTTCTATTTACAGAAACTGCAAAATCGCTTCCTTTTAATGAAAAATTATCAAATCGTACAACTGGCCCTCGTGAAGAAAATAACCCGGCTCCCTTGACATAAAGGCGTGTTGATAATTCAATACAGTCATGATCATTACAATAAAGTCGTAAAACGGAATTATTATAAATTAATTTCAACCGTTTCCAGGTGGAGTCTAATTTGTAGATTTGAGAGACTGATTTGACAATATCATTACTGGTAAGACCGGTGATAGTAAGGTTCTGCTGATGATTAAAGCCGATTCGAATACATCGGGTACTGTCAAAATCGTTACCGGTAAATGCCATAATCGCTATTCCGCATGTTGCACTGTCACTGCTGACAACGTTCTTCTGGCAGATATCAGTTTCGAGTTGAAAATTATTCATAGGTTGATCGATTGTGTACAGAAATTGCTGAAAAGAATTGGTTCGGATTTCAAGCGTTGAATCAACATTGGTGGTGGTTCCGTAGCCACTTTTTCGCCAGCCAAAAATTAACGGGGTATCAAAGTTATCAATAAAGGGTTTAAATGAAACTGAATCCAGAGTCGTTGATACAAATTCAAAATCTCCAAAAAGGGTCGATGAACGAGGCTGTACCATCAGGGCAATATCACCTGCAGGAAGTTCTCCATCAATACATGAGTAAAGAAAATACCCATTGCAGAATACCTGCATGAGGCTGTCCTTTTTAGACACTGTAAGAACATTATCACAGGATTTTATAAAGGTGCTGGCTTGCGAAGCTAATGTTGTATGAGAACCCGAAACGAATTTGACAAGTTCAATTTTATCGAATGATAAAAGTGCACCATAGCCGTTTATTTTCCCGGTCTGGTCAGTAGTAACATTAAAAAATAGTCCGGATCCGGCACTTTCCGATACAATAGTTGTCGAGATTGTAAAGGTATGGTATTTTTTTGATAATGAATGAAGCGCTATAATCGAGCTGTATTGGTGTGAATTTTTCAGGCTTAGATTCTGGTTCGAAATTGTCATAGAGGCATTTTGTGGATCATTGAGAAGCCATGAAATCGCAGTAAAATAAGGACTCGAAAAATCATCACGAAAAACCGGTTCTGATACAGATGTTGAAAAAAAGAGAAAAACAGAGATAAAAATTAAGAATGGCTTGAATTGGATCACCTTCAAAATCAATCCGTTGTTTAATAGTTTTCCTGTCACGATGCATCTCCGGTTTCATACTTAATTATAACTGTTACATCTCAAAAACTCAAGAAACAAGGAGTATATCTTTTTTTAAAAATCGTTCGGAGGTTCAAAGGTTCTCAAACGCTGAACGCTGAACTCTGAACCCTGAACTCTGAACTCTGAACTCTGAACGCCTGCATATTTTTTAACTGTTTCCAATTCATCTGGTGGCATTTTACTATTTTATTACCAATCATTCCTTTGTTCAGAATAGGGATGTAGTAACGAGAATGTTTTTGTAATTTAAAATAAATCAATATGTTAGGAGCTTTTTAATGGATAAGAATGAGAAACTTGTTACCAAAGCCCATGAGTATATTGAAAAAGAGATGGATTCTTTTTTTCGAGATCAGGTGAGTTCACTGCTGAAAGAGGAGAATTTTTCAGAGCTTAATGATCGCTTTTATACAGAGCTTGCATTTGGTACAGGGGGACTCAGGGGGGTAATTGGTGGCGGGTTTAACCGTATGAATCCATATATGGTTCGGAAGTCTACTCAGGGTCTTGCAAATTACGTAAAAAAGTTTGTTCCGGATATTAAAAACGCATCTGCGGTGATTGCCTATGATTCCCGCAATTTTTCAGATGTTTTTGCCCGTGAAGCGGCTCTGGTACTTTGCGCTAATGGAATTAAAACCTACCTGTTTACATCACTACGCCCTACACCGGAACTTTCGTTTGCGGTACGGGAATTAAAAGCCACTATCGGTATTGTCGTTACGGCCAGCCACAATCCACCAGAGTATAACGGGTACAAAGTGTACTGGAATGATGGGGCACAGGTTGTTGAACCTCACGACAATGGAATCATTGCAGAAGTTCGTTCAGTGAGTGGTACGATACCTTCCATTTCTGCCGAAAAAGCGACTTCAGACGGTTTATTGAAAATGATTGATAAAGAGATCGATGAGAAATTTATTTCGATGGTAATCGGTTGTTCGTTGCGTCCCGAACTTATTAAGAATCAGGGTAAGGATCTCAAGGTTGTTTTCACACCTTTACATGGTACTGGTGCGATGCCGGTTTCGGAGTCCCTTCACAGGATGGGCATTGATGTGATTTTTGTGCCCGAGCAGAAAGATCCCGATGGTAATTTTCCTACAGTTCCATATCCTAATCCTGAAGAAGCATCTGCGATGAAGCTTTCTCTGGAGCTGGCGCGGAAAGTAAAAGCAGATCTTGTGATAGGGACTGATCCGGATGCTGACCGGCTTGGTATCGCTGCTCCGGATGGTGATGACTATGTCCTGATAACGGGAAATCAGCTTGGAGCTTTACTTGCCGAATATATATTCAGTACACGCAAAGAACTCGGGACATTACCGGGAAAAGCTGCGTTTGTTAAAACGATTGTTACAACGGAACTTCAGAGGTTGATAGCTGAATCCTACGGCGCACTCTCTTTTGATGTTTTAACCGGCTTTAAATATATTGGTGAGAAGATCAGAGAGTTCGATCAACAGGCTGACGGTCCGCAATATATGTTTGGCGGTGAAGAAAGTTATGGGTATCTTGTTAATACGGCAGTCAGAGATAAGGATGCTGTCAGTGCTGCGACAATGACCGCTGAAGTTGCCCTGTATCACATGAGTCAAGGAAGGACGTTGCTTGATCAACTTAATGCGATCTGGAAGAAATACGGCTATTTCGAGGAGGTTCTGGTATCGGGGACTTTTAAAGGGGAATCCGGTCTTAATACTATGAAAGTATTGATGGAGCAGTTGCGGAAAGATCCTCCGGCGACTTTTGCTGGTCAAGCGGTGACTATGGTGAAGGATTACCGTGATGGGACGACATTTTATGTTTCGGCTAAAGAGAGAAAGAAAAATATCGATTTACCATCATCAAATGTGATACAATTCGTTCTGGCTGATGAAAGTGTTGTTACTGCCCGTCCATCAGGAACAGAGCCGAAAATTAAATTTTATGCATCGTGCAGAAGCAACCCGGCCGAGTCATTGGAATCCGGCAAAACTATTGTCAAAGAAAAAATATCTTCAATCAGAAACGCTCTCAACACACTGATTAACGGAGCATAAATGGCTCGAAATACAAAAGTGGATACTCTGGTGGAAAGCGGAAAGACGCCTGGTGGTGAATTAACCGGGGCACAGGTACAGACCGACCCCTTTATCGGTAAGACTATCGGTAATTGCGAGATTATCGAGAAAATAAATGAAGGTGGGACGTCGTTTATTTATCGGGCGCACAATAAACATTTCGATATTGATCGTGTCGTAAAGATACTTAAACCAGCACTTTCCGGTGAAGATGCCAACAATGAGCGTTTCAAACAGGAAGCGCAACTCATTGCCCGGTTCGACCATCCCCATATCTTGCGGGTCTATGATACCGGTGAGGTTGGTGGCTATTTTTATATCGAGATGGAGCACCTTAATGGTCAGACATTGCGTGAGTATATAAGTGCCAATCCACGTATTAACGAGCAGGAAGTGCTCTCGTTTGCATCACAGCTGGTGAGTGCTTTGCAATATGCGCACAATATCAAGATTCAACCTCCTGGTGCACAGGAGATTCATGGCATTTTGCATAGGGATATAAAACCCGAAAATATCATGATAACCAATGGTAAATTCCTCAAGCTGATGGACTTTGGTGCAGCAAAAGCGCTTAACATTACATCAAACACCATGCAGGGTATGATCGTAGGGACGTTTCATTATATGTCGCCTGAACAGATCACCGGGAATGCTCTTGATGCGCGAAGTGATTTCTTTTCTCTGGGGATTGTACTGTACGAGTTGCTTACTGGTCTGCGTCCATTTGTATCCGATAACCTGAGTGATCTTATCAGTAAAATAAAAAAGTGTAAATATCCCAAAGTGCGCACACTGAGAAAATCGATCTCTCCCCTTACCGAGGAATTGATTGACAGGCTTTTATCGAGAGATCCTTTCCATCGGCCATCATCTGCCGCTGAGATTGCTGAAATTATTCAGCACTGCGCACGTTCGTATGCTAACTGGGGACCAGCGAAAAGAGTTCTGGTGCCCTATTCGATTCGTCGTCACTTTTCACTGGCCGCGGTATCTATCTCATTTCTGGCATTTTTGCTGAGTTGTTTTGCACTGTTCAAAAGTTTTGATATCAAGATCAAGTCACCTTTTTATACCGATTCTCCAACAATTCCTCTTCTGGAGCAGGGGCGTAACGCAGAGCGTAAGGAGCAGTGGACAACGGCGATTCACTATTATTCCATGACTCCATCAATTGAAAAGGGTGGGTTGGCAAATGAGTATCTTGAAGCTCAGGTCCGAACGGCTGCGATAATGATAAATTATCTCAATCAGGATGCGAAAGCGCGCAGAATACTGGAGGCTCTTAAAGCAAGATATTCTGATCCCGCTATCGATGCCTACCTCGGCAGGGTTTATTTTCAGCTTGGTTTATATACTGAAGCTAAAGATCGTCTGGAAAGTGCTCTGAAATCAACTGCCGGTTCTGTGATACCGATGACAAATGAATTCAAGCGGGAAATACTCTATTACAGTGCCTGTTCGATTCACGGAATATTTACAAAGGAAGAACAGAATCAGGCCCTTCTTGTCGAAGCTCTGAAAGCCTGGAATTTTTATCTTGAATTTTCAAAATGTGGTGAAAAATCTCAGGACACTGAGTGTCAGAATGCTCAAAAACAGCGTGATGAGCTGGTTAAAATGATGGCTCAGTAGCAAATGCAGAAACATTTCAGTTTCTGCTTTTGCTACTTAAAATTATTTTGATGAGAGATTTTTCACAGCAAAATCCCAGTTAAGCATTTTTTCAATAAGTGTTTTGACGTAGTCTGCGCGTTTATTTTGATGGTCAAGATAGTAGGCATGCTCCCATACATCAATAGTGAGCAGTGGAACCAATCCGGATGGCAGGGGATTTTCTGCATTGGCAGTCTTGACCACCTTAAGCTTTTCACCATCTTTCACAAGCCAGGCCCATCCACTCCCAAACTGCGAAACTGCCGCCTGTGCGAATACTGATTTAAATGTATCGATATTGCCGAATGATTTGTCGATCAGCTTTTTGAGTGTATCCGGCATTTTTGCATCTGATGCCGGGCGTAGACTATTCCAGTAAAAAGTATGGTTCCAGGCTTGTGCTGCATTATTAAAAATTGCTGTTTGATAAGGTTTGCAGGATGTAGTAACAATAATCTTCTCAAGGGACATTTTTTCAAGAGGTGTTCCCTGTATCAATTTGTTGCACTTGTCTACATATGCTTTATGGTGTTTCCCGTAATGAAAACTGATGGTTTTTGCAGAAATCACCGGTTCTAAAGCGTTTTCGGCGTAGGGGAGCTTTGGCAGTGAAGCAGGCTGGCAGGTTGGTTGCTTTAAAGAACCAATTGAAATGACAGCAAGTGCAGAGAAGGTGAAGGTGAGAGTGAGATTCTGTTTTCTAAGCAAATTCATGTTCTCCTCCTAAAAAAAGAATTTTTTAATTAGTTAGTCGTATACATTATAAAATAAGTATATTATGGCTTAAGGAAAATAGAATTAACTGTTCTTTGAAAAATTCGGGGGTGTACTGGCTTTCGACGGGAAGCAGGGGATACCGGGTTGCATGTCGAGGATATCGGTTGGCCTCGTAAATCATCCGATAAACAATAATTGCAGAAGATTATTCTTTCGCAATGGCTGCCTAATTAAAGGCGGCGACTCGGACAGGGATCGCGCTTATCTTTATCTGAGCAATTAAGGCGCTGGTCTGGCAGAGGGTACCGGCTGTCAGGTGAGATTTTGGTGCTGGTTTTCAGGTGAGCGTGTTTATCCGCGCTCCAGGAGATGAGATTTAAAAGATAAACTAAACGTGTAGAGCTCGTATTGAATGTTTTTCGGACAGGGGTTCAACTCCCCTCACCTCCAATTTTTACAGATAACAAGTGAAATAAGAGATTTTACCATTATGGTAATGGTAAACACGAAATGATGACTGCCTTCCCCAGGAGCCTGAAATGGGTGCAGATACAAATAGTGGGATCTGGCCAATCCAGTGTAACTCACCACGGTGAAAATGCCCTGTAAAAATCCCCTGAACATTATATTTTTCACACAACTTTTGAAACTGGGTTAGTTTGTCTGATGGCCATCCTTGATGAAATACATTTCCATAAAAGTCATCAGTTGTAGGACAATGCTGGAAAATGAGTGTCGGGAGAGATTGTGGCTTCGTTTTCAGTAATGAATCAAGTTTAGATAATGGATCATAGATGACCTTACCGGTTGAATCTTTATATTCAATGTTAAGCAGCGTTGTGATCGAAATATTTTCATTGTCGATTCTGTGATTGATTTCACCAAAATTTTTAACGTATAATGCTGTTTGCTGTTTAAAATTTTTTTCTGTAATATCATTATTTCCAGGAACATAGTAAACTGGAAATTTACACGTTTTCATAATGTTCAAGCCACTGTCGATAAGAATCTGGTCTTCCATTTTGCGCGTAGTCATATCACCGGTATGGACTACAAATTCGATTGGGACCGGCAGGTTATTGATCGCAGTGATTGCCGTCTTGGTTTTCTGAAGATTGTCTCCATCGCCCCAGTGAGTGTCGGTTATCTGAACAAAGTAAAAACCTGAATTCCCTGCAAAAATTTTCAGAGAAAGCAGGATAATCGAAACAATTACTGAAATTGAGAATCTCAAGGGCATTTCACTAAATCTCTATAGTTAAATTGTAAACAGATCTTATGTCTTTTCGCTACAACCTGATTCTGCCTGTTCCCACAAGTTTGCCACTAATGGTGACTTCTATTATGTATAATTGTTGTGCCTGCAGTTCACCCGCAATCATATTGGCAGAAACGGAAAATTCATGAGTGTCATCAATTGAGTGTGTTTCGGAAAGGGAATGCACCAGCTGTCCATTTACAGTGTACAATGAAAGCCTTGCCACACCAGGAACTGAGTGAACTATTACTTTTATTAAAGATCGATTTAGTGATGAAGTAACAATCGTTGCATTTAAAGGAGATCCCTTCCTGTGTACAGACCCGAAATGTACATCTGTTGAAAGCTGATCAAGGCCTAAAAACGTAAGTGCTTCTTCCTGTGGCACCGGAAGATTATGCGGCTGTCCCTGTTCAATAATGGTTTCAACAACAACTTCACCTTTGCTGTTTTTATACCGCTGGCGGGTCCAGCCGGACTGCAGGTAGTTGTTATCTTTCGATGATGGTACTGTGTCAATTCCATGAATATCGGTCCACTGTTTTACCGCTTCTGAAAGGTTATGAAAATTAAGGACCTCATCATTGGTTCCATGCCACATCTGGATTTTTGGCCTTTTTCCCGAATACTCCGGATAAGCAGCGCGCATTAGATCGCCCCATTCCTTCGGACTTTTGGTTATCCTTCCTTTTGCACAATCATCATTCCAGCTGTTTGGACCGGCAAAACATCCAAAAGGGACACCTGCATAAGCAGCACCACCGGCAAAAACATCGGGATATGCCCCAAGAAGTACATTGGTCATCATTGCGCCAGATGAAACACCCAGAGCATATACACGCGTTGAGTCTGCGTGAAAATTTTTGATAACATATCGTACCATTGATACAATTCCCAGAGGATCTCCTCCGCCGTTGTGCCTAAGTGCTTCGGGCGATGCGACATCCCAGCACCCATCACTGCTGATAGCGCTGGGAAAAATTACATAATAGCCAAATTTATCAGCCACTGATGCATATCGGGAACCATTATATATTGCCTGTGCATTTCCGTAACACCAGTGGCAGGCAACCAGTATCGGGGGATGTGCTGCAACGGTATCTGGTGTATAGAGAAACATTTTGATATTACTGGGATTTTCACCAAAATTGGTAATTTCCTTATAAGTCCCGGCATATATAGTGATACTGGATGTAATAAGGAGAATGACTGATTTTATATATGATAAAAGCTGATTGAAGTAGTTACCGACATATCCAGATTTTTTCATTGTTACCATTTTTACTATCCCTTTTTGAATGCCTGTTTTTGCGGATTAGAGACAGTTCCCGGTCTCTTCCGGATAATTACTATACCTGATTTAAATATACATTGGATTTTACTCAGTTATACAGACAATGTAATCGGACATTCAGCCAGGTATGAGAGGGGACGCTTTGTCGGGGTAAGCTTTTATGATAAGAAAATTTTATATCGAATGTGATTCTCTCTGAGTTGGAAGAAATGAAAAGTTGAGCTGTATTCAAGCTGGATACGGATTGTTGAGTACACCATTGTAAATTCAGCATTGCAGGTGTATATTCAATAATGGAAACAATCGTTAATGTCGGCTTCTATCATATTGCAATTATATATAGATAGTCCACAGGAATCTGGATTTATAACCGATTCCTGTGGTTCCTAACCCTTTTCTTGTTTCAGACTTTTTCATCAGAGACCTCCTTTTATAGTATTGAGTCTGCGAAATAATGGCCGAATCGTTAATGCCAAAAGCGTCCCACAAAAATACGCTCCAATATCAAGCCATTCAAAACCGGTTCCCAGGACAGTGCATAAAAGATTATTATTCTGAATACCAAGAATGTTTACAAAATGAATGTATTGAGCGAACTCAACCAGGCAGGCAAAGGCAAACGAAACGATTGCAACGATCACCGGTGGTAGATTAGTAAATGACTTAATCAGTAGATACACCCAGACAACCGCAAGAACATCTCCGATATATGGTCGGATTATCCGGTCGTGCATAAAAAGCGCGATCAGGATTTCTATGACAAATACAATATTGAACAATACAAAATAACGAACATAAAACCCGATTTTCATTATAGAATCCAATCCTTGGAGGTTTGTAATAGTAAAATCTACATTTATTTGAATAGTAGTTGCAAGGTACTAAAGGCATCAATCAATGATTACAATTTCTGAACGACTTTTTCCTGGAAAATAGCTTGTGTTATCTACCAGGTGTATCTCATTGCCACTAAAGCACACTCTAAACTGCGTTAGGCTGGACGGCGGGTGCTACCCGTAATGGCAATGCAGGGTAGCAGTCTTTTCTGACCCAGGTGGTTCCTCCACCGCAGGGCAGAAAAGACCGAAACGAAGTGTAGCCCAGAGGAGAGCCGCCCCGACAGGGGAACGCCCAAATTCATAAATTCTTATAAAAGAAGTGTGGTAACTCTGCAATAAATTACAATATTTTTCTACCCCTCATAAATTTCAAATATTATATTTAACGCCTATAACTGAAAGACGCTATTAAAGCCTGGAGGAGATAATGTCTAAAACATGTGAAGTATGCGGAAAGCACCCCCAATCCGGCGGCACTATATCGCACGCACACAACGTAAGCAAAAGAATTTTTTATCCGAATCTCAGAACAATCAAACAGGTTATCAATGGTACCTCAAAACGTATCAAAATCTGTATGAAATGTTTGAAAGCAATGGGAAAGTAACCCTCGCTCGACGCTTGCTTACCTTCTGATCCGGTTAGATAAATTTTAAATTGTCCTGTTAGCGGTTGGTTGAAGAAACCAGTGGTGCTGATGGGCTTTTTTTGTTTATCACAACTCCGGAATTCCTGGATTTGCCCTTAAATACAGGTAAGACTTTATGTACCAAATTCACAATTGCGGATCCGGAAACCCTTCCTCGTGCATTATACGGAAAATTGTAGGTATTCCCTGTCCTTCAGCCTGTGCAAGCTACAATTTATTGAAAAAATAGGCGAGGGACATATTTCTCCAGTAGGGTGTTGCTTTCCCAGTGAGAAACATCTCTCTGTCTATAGCACGCGGGAGTTGTTCCGGGGGAATAGATTTCGATCCGGTCGGAAAAAAACAGTTATCCTTGATGGTTGATCAATTTCGTAATCCCGGTACTGTTATAATCCTAGGAAAAATATCTTAATGCAAAAAAGAATAAGTTATTAGTAATTAAAAAACTCTCACTCCGTCTTAAACAAAGCACTAATCGACTGATTGTAATGCATCCTGTTAATCGTTGAAGCAAACCTGCGAGCAAGCGTGTGTATCTTGATAAACGGCAGGTTTAGGATTGCTGGAATCTGCGGAATAGTATCTGTCGCGTGAAGAACTTTCAGACCGAAATGCTGGTGAGCATCTAAAAGTGCAGGAACAAACTCTTCTTTGATTTTCAGATGGGAAATTGCAACATGGATCTCTTCAATACCATTATTATGCAGCCAACGCGTAGCGTTAATAATTGAGGAGCCAGTTACGGTTTCATCATCGGTGATGATCGCGATCTTTTTATTGTTGATATCGCCGATAATTCCCAGAAGGTTCGCACGGTCTTTTCCCGGGCGGAATTTGTTTGCAATTGCGTAGGGGATATTCATTGCATCAGAAAAGTGGACGGTAAATTTCGCACCGCCGGCATCTGTGGAAACTGCGACAACATTGTCAAGCCCTCTAAGATCTTCAAATATTTCAACAAACAGTTCCAGACCACTCAATGCAACAAGCATCATGTCGGGCTCATAAAACCCGTGTAGTGAAAGCGCGTGCGGGTGGTAGGTGAGATGGACATGTGCACCGGCTACTTTAAGCTGATCGGTGAAAAGACTTGCCAGTGTTGCTTCTCGTTCAAGAAAACTCGGTTTATCCTGACGGGAATAAGGACAATAGGGTGTTACCACGTTTATCGTGCGTGCCCGGTGTGCCCGAAGAGTCCGTATCACCTGAAGTAACTGCTGAATGTTTTCGTTTACAGTGTTTGGTGTGGCGTGTTCATGTACGCACTGAAAAATAAATGCATTGGAACCGGCGACATGTTCAGGAAGCCGTGGGCAGGTTTCGGTGTCCGAAAAAACTGTAGTAATCGGTTTGTCGTAGCTGCCAAGCAGTGGGATTTCGTGCAGGTCACTGTTGTTTATCTGTAAAAGATGTTCATACTCTTTTTTGACATTCTTTGCAAAATCAATTCCGGAGTTACAGGCAACAAACAGAAGCCATCCGTTGGGCCCGCTGAGGTTTTTTATCTTGATGTTAGAAAAGACCTCAGGTGTAATGAATAATCCGGCAGATGAGTGGTCAAAATTCACAATGTGCTCCCTTTTTAAAGGCTGGTTGCTGTTGGCAATTAGCTATTGGCAAAAAATGAAAAAAATACTGAGGTAATCGCAATTATACTTATTTTACGGTCCCTATCCGTCCTTCAAAGGCATTTCAATTATCTTTCTCGACAGATCCGCTGTCACCGGGACTTCGAGAGCCTCAGTCACCGGTGGCTGAGGCTCTCGAAGCCACGTATCATCACCCTTTCTTAAAAATACCGCACCACCATTCATTCTCTTTTGTCTGGTCGATGAGAGAACACGAATCCTGTTGTGCAAGTGCAATCGCTTTATCAAATTCATCAACGAGAATACCTGAAAGTATCAGAAGACCACCTGGTTTAAGAGTTTTTGATGCCCAGTCAAGCAGTGGTGCAGATTCTGTTAGAATCATATTCATGACAACAATATCAGCAGAAAATGAACTGCTAAGTGCATCAGTAGTACCGATTATAAATGATACGCTCCCGGATGGTGTATTAAGCGTGTGGTTTTCTGCAAGGTTTTCGCTGCAATCTTTGTCAATTTCAATACCAATCGCGCAGGCTGCATTCAGCGTGTCTGCGACAAAACAGAGAACTCCCGATCCCGTTCCTATATCTGCAATGGTGTGTCCGGCAACGTGCTCCCGATGAGCAAGCAACGCTGCAGCTGCAAGCCGTGTGGTTTCGTGGTGCCCGGTACCAAACGCCATCTTTGGTTCAATTTTTATCCAGATGTCACCTGGTTTCATTTCCGGTGGGAGCCAGAGAGGGGAGACCCAGTATCCAGGCGCCAGTTTAGCAGGTTGCATCGATTCACGCCACTTCGCGTTCCAGTCCTGCTTTTCTATTTCGATACATGTCATTTTTTGACCGGGAAACAACTCATCAAATTGATGCATCGCATCAAGGGTTTCTTCTTTTGATCCAAAATAGACCTTCGCTTTGATATTGTCACCGGCATCATTTTCTTCACAGCCCTGCATTCCCATCGAGTACCATAATGCAAGCATCTGTTCATACCGGTCGGTTGGAACCAGGCATTCAAAACAATAGGTGGCTTTCATTTGTCCTCGTGTACCGCTACTTTTTTTGACCGGTGAATCGCACAGAACTCTCCGCACATACTGCAAAGATGTTCATTTTCACTGGGTGGAAGTGATGCCCGATATTGACGAGCTTTATCGGGATCGACACACAGCGACATCATTTTCTCCCAGTCAAGTGCAATTTTCGCGCGGGAGATCTCATGATCCTGTTCGATTGCCCCGGGGTGTCCCTTGGCAACATCTGCTGCATGGGCTGCAATCCTTGATGCAACAACACCTTCGCGTACATCTTCAATGGAGGGAAGCCGCAAATGTTCTGCCGGGGTGACATAACAGAGAAAATCTGCGCCAGCCATACCGGCTACAGCACCACCAATGGCGGCAGTTATATGATCATATCCGGGAGAGATATCGGTCACCAGTGGTCCAAGAACATAAAAAGGTGCATTTTCGCAAAGTGTTTTCTGGATCTGCATATTAGTGGCGACTTGATTAAGCGGAACATGGCCAGGTCCTTCAACAAATACACCAACATTTCTTTTTCGGGCGCGTTTTACAAGATCACCCAGAATAATCAGCTCTTCGATCTGAACCCGATCGGTGGCATCATAAAGTGCACCGGGACGAAATCCATCACCAAGACTAACTGCTACATCATATTCTGCAAGGATATCAAGAAGTCTGTCATATTGCTCGTAAAGAGGGTTCTCTTTATCATTACAGTGAATCCACTCCATGATAATTGTACCGCCGCGGCTTGTAGCACCTGCAAGGCGATTAACCTCTTTAAATCGCTTCACACTCTGCCTGGTTACACCACAATGAAGAGTTAGAAAATCGACACCTTCCCGGCAGTGGTCCTCGATCACTTCAAACATATCATCCGCTGTGATATCAAGCACCGATTTCTGTCGCTGCCGTGCGCGCAAGGTCATTTCATAAAGCGGAACGGTTCCAATTGCTACCGGACATTGTTCAATAAGTGCCCGTCTGATACCAGGCAGATCCCCGGCTGTTGAAAGGTCCATGATCGCATCAGCACCATATTTCACCGATATGCGCATCTTCTCAAGTTCTGCCTGCATATCTGCCTGTGATGACGATGTGCCGATATTGGCATTGATTTTAATTCTGGTACTAGCACCGATGACCAGTGGCTCTATCGATCTTTTTGTATTTCGAACAACTGTTATGGCACCACTGACAACACCATCTCTGAGTTTTTCCGCAGAGAGACCTTCTTTTAGCGCGGATTTTGCTATTTCCTCGGAAATTGTACCGGATTTTGCGAGTTCAATTCTAGTCATTGAATTTGTGGTTCTCCATTATTAATAATTCAATTTTAAACATTGAAAAATAGATCCGGGCAGGATCTGTTTCACAGTTAAAATTATCTGAAGGCGCATCAGGTTGAAGAAGTTTATTAAAAATCTTTGATATATAGCAAGTTTTGCAATATTTGCAGATCGCCTCTCTCCCCACCCCTCTCTCCACTTGTGGAGAAAGGGAGCGAGAAACTGCGTTTAATTCTTCTTTCCCCCTCTCTATTCACTGATGGAGAGGGGGACCGAGGGGGTGAGGCGATAAGCGAAAATCGTGTAGTCTGATTAGTCGCAGCAATTTTTGCGAAATTCGCAAATTGCCTCTCTCCCCACCCCTCTCTCCACCTTGTGGAGAAAGGGAGCGAGAAACTGCGTTTAATTCTTCTTTCCCCTCTTCATTCACTGATGGAGAGGGGAACCGAGGGGGGTGAGGCGATAAGAGAACATCGCGAATGCTCAGTTAAAATTATTTTCACACTTGAAGACAGCTGGATGATATTATATACTATTGTATTTTAATCAGAAAAACCGATGGGGCTGGATTATCATAAGCTTTTTGAATGCAGGAAGTTATATTGAAATCATAAACTGTTTGAATTATCCGGGGGTGATAATCTATTTTGCCTTGTCTGATTATTCTAAGGAGGAATTATGAACAAAAAATTAACCAAGAAACAGCTTGAATTTTTTAAGAATAAGTTGCTTACAGAAAAACAGAAAGTTCTTGAAGAGATGGATGAGTTGCAGCAGAGCAATCTGAAACAGTCCATTTCAGATGCTTCAGGCGAGATTTCCCGTTACAGCTACCATCTGGGTGATGTTGCATCACTGTCCTATGGTAGAGAGTTCAGTATGGGTCTTGCAGAGAGACAGCAGAAGTATCTTGAACAGATCGATGAAGCGCTTCAGCGGATCGAGGAAGGTACCTACGGAATCTGCAAAGTAACCGGCGAGCCTATCGATGTCGAGCGGCTTGAAGAAGTTCCTGTCGCTAAATACTCGGTTAAGGGGAAGGAACTGATGGAACGGCGTAAGCGCCAGGGCTCATGATTCTCTGTTCATAGAGGATTCCTCCGGTTCCCTGGGCAGCTCGTTTCAAGGGAACCACACACTTTTTCTCCGGAGGAATTATAGTGCATCACATCATAGTAGTATTACTTCTGATTATTTCGATCTCTTCTGCACAGGAAGATGGTTTATCTATTCGTGTTTTTCGACCATCAACAGTTGTATGTCAAAAAAAAATTGATGGGTTTTCAATCCGGAGAATTCGCAATGAAATTAAGGGAAAATCGGTCAGGGATATACAACAGCATCTGGCGCATCTGAGCGATTCACTTGGATATTTCAGCGACCGGTTTGAGATTCGAGATGATAGTTCGGTTGTGTTGTATCCGGGTAAACGTTCCATTATTAAACAGGAAGCTGTCAATGGTGTGGATTCTCAGATTGTGGCACAACTTTCACCACAAACCTGCCCGCGAAAATTCGATGCAGCTGATGTAAGTAATCGTGCCCGGGAGATCACAACGGTATGTGCTGATAATGGTTACCCTTTTGTCAGAGTGACCATTGATCCCGTACCTGATAGTTCTTCAGGTGGAGCAGATTCCCTTATTGTGAACTACAATGTGATTCCCGATGAACAATGTGTGAACGCTCAACCGGTTCTTTATGGACTGAAATACTGTTCACCAAGGCTGATCTATAATGATATCTCTATCAGGTCGGGTGAAACCTATAATTTGCAGAAGCAGTTGAATTCCGTGCAACGTCTTACAAACCGGGCATATATTGCTGAGGTCAAAGCACTGCAGCCGCAACTGGAGCGAAAGCAGTATAGCCCTGGAAATCCGGCATCAGTAGTGGTACCGTTTCAGATTACTGATAAATCGGGGCTCGGGGTTGATGGTGCTGCTGCGGTTGTAAAAGCTTCAGATGATAAACCTCAGCTGAGCGGTTCGTTCCGTTTTTCACTTCTTAATGTATTTCATATAGGTGAATCAGCTGAATTCGGCTATACAGGAGATAAATCCAGGCAGTTACTTAATTGCAGCTTCACAAAACCATGGCTGTTAAACATCCCTCTTGAGATCTCTGTAGGTGGGGGTTTAGAGGTTATTCAGGAACAATATGGGTACATTTATGGTAATGTAAAGGTACTCACCGAGCTGGGTGCACAATGGCAGGTGGGCATTGATTTCAAAGGAAATGAAGCAACCGTTTCGACTGATAGTGCCGGAGAGTCAGGTCATTTTTATGGCGCAGGTTTTGTACTTACCAGGCAGAGTCAGTCGGTGCAGCAGGGTATTTTTTCAGAGAAGCTGTATCTTGAAATCAGCAGTGGTATTTCCCGTAAGGAGAAAGTATACAACCGAACCAGTCTTCAATTTAACGCAGGAGTTCATATTCCGATATCGGCAAACCAGGCTATAGTTCCTGCGGTATACTGGTATTACCTTATGACAAAAGAGGATAAACTGTTGCCATCAGAAATATATCGGATCGGTGGTAATACGACGTTACGAGGATATGCTGATAACGAGCTGGCTTTCAGAACAGCGCTACATGGTCAGCTGCAGTATATGTTGTATCTGAATAAAATTGGTGCGGTGTATCTTTTTTCTGATGGTGGAATCGGATTTAAAGATAAAATCGTTGCAGGAATTAAGTACATGGCTTTTGCGGGGTATGGTGTTGGATTGCGGGTTCCCTCGCGCATTGGAACGATGACACTTGAATGGGCCAGAAATATCGAAGATATGCGGAGTCCTGGAAGAATTCATATTCGATATTCAGGTGGTGTTCAGTGAGCCGGATGATTACAATTCAGGTCAGACCATACGAGTTTTGTTGTTTAATCGCAGGGAAGGAGCTATTTTGAGATTGGATCAACGTTCTTTCCTTGTAATATTCCGAATGGGTCAATAATGAACCTTTTTTTTATATTGCATTTTTTGCGTTCTATCATCCGTCTTACTTCAATTTCGTACAGTGCAAGTCGGCACCTTTTCCCATTAACGGGGGAAGGTTGGGCTAGGGGTTGTGGAGAATGCGGAGTTGTGCGATTTTCTCAACGGTATTATTCTGTTCGATTGCAGTGTAAAATGGGTTTTAAAAGCACCTTTCATCTATTACCGGTTATTCTGCTCTTGATGCATTTTATGATCAACTCACCACTGCATGCTCAATGCTTTTCTTCGGATTCGCTCTCTGATAAGCAGAACCAGTCAGAACTCATTAAACAAACATTACAAAGCAATTCCGGTATCGACGAATCCTGTCTTGTCAGTATTATGAATGTTTTTACCAACGGTAAAAAAGAGGACGCCGAGAGGTTGCGTTTGTTAATAGAACGTTCTTTTGCGTACAACAGCAGTAAGGGACATGCAATTCTGTTCAGCGGGTACAGGAACAAAGCAATTTACCAAAGTAGTGAGTTGTGGCAGGTGATAAAAAAGGGATGGCTTAAAAAAAACAGGTCACCCCAGGAAGCATTTGTGAGGTTACTTAATGATGGCTTTCCTGCAATGGCTGATACTGTTTACACCATTTTTGACAGAGACTCGTTACTGGATAAATATGATATGGCGCGCTGGGCTAAAGTCAAGATCGTCACTGGAGATTATTATAAAATATCAGATCTTTTATGCAGAAGTCTTAATGCTGCAGATAAGAGGTTTATAGAGTTTACATTTATGCAATTCAGCCAGATACTTCAGGAAGCCGGTCCGGAAGTCAGTGATACGGTTGTTGAACTGTTTTCTCATAACTGTTTTCCGGCTTTTAATATGAACGATGAAGAGAAAAGCACTGTTTTCAGCTGGATCATCGGGACATGGGGAGAGCTGAATAAATATCGCAAGCAGATAGAGTTCATTAAGCGCACTGTGCATAATACACAGGAGCAAAGTACGCTTCTTTGTCAACTCTCAGAAAGTAATTTCAACCGCAGAAATTTTATTGCGGCAGCCGCGGCCGCTTCTGCCGCGTATAATGTCAAGAGTGATGAAAACAGTAAGCGACAGGCGGCAAAAGTCGCATTTCAATCCTGGATGGCACTGAACCGATCGGATTCTGTGATTGTATGGATTGAGCGGGCTGGCCTTGAAAATGATATTGGCAGGGCTGAAGCGGTGACGTTATATCAGAACCGTGGAGAATTTGAAAAATCGAAGCTGTTACTCGATGAATTCCCGCAGTCTTTGTCAAAAGATACACTGCAGATTCGTCAGAGTGTCTGCACAAAGGATAAAGAGAGTGCAACGTTCTCATTGCTTGAAAAAAGTCCATACCTCAGTAAGGAACCAGTATTAAGTCAGATATGGAGATTGCAGTTGCTGCTGTTTTATAATAAATTTGCAACATTCATGCATGAAGTTGATTCTTTACGTATGCTTCAAGACTGGAGTTACTTTCCCCAGTTGTTGCGTTATCGTTACTGGGTGCAGATCTGTGGCGGTCAGGAAGATATGCTTGCGATCTGGGCGGCGGTCGAATATAATAATTTTACAGGCAATCCAAAGAACTCAAATGTGCTGTTTAGTGGTGGTGCAATTGCGGAGCCTCAACGGTCACTGCTGGCACTTGAAGTCGCAAAGGCACTTTCACCACAGGCTGAAGAGGTTGTACGGTTTTTTGATTCGTGCAAGGATACATTTACCGATCCCGGAGTTTTATATTGTAAGGCGGAAGCGAATTTCAGCGCAGGAAATCAGAAACTGGCAGAAGAACTGTTGCAATCGATAGTGATGAGTCATCCTTATGACGTCTATTCCGGAAAAGCCCGGGTTCTATTGAAGAAGGTTGTAGAGAAAGGCAGATAATTTCCATGAGTATTCGATGGGTCAAAAACGTACTGATCAATGATGAAAAAAGTACCCTGGAGATTCAGGTCGGGGATAAAAAGATCGGTGATAAATGTTATACCCGGATCAATAATGAACTGGAAGCGTGGTTTGAAAATATGTATGATACGCGAGCGGATATAATTGCACAGGGTATAGATATTTTGAAAAAGAGACTGGAAAGCAAAACCGTTACCTATGCTGATGGGACACCTTATGACTGGCAATGAAATTGGATCTGGGAAATACGTAGTCGTTCATGGACATTTTTATCAACCCCCTCGTGAAAATCCCTGGATAAATTGTATCGAGGTACAGCCATCAGCTGCTCCCAGCCACGACTGGAATGAGCGGATTTATGACCAGTGTTATCGTCCCAACGCGTACTCTCGTCTTCTCGATGAAAATTTCATGATAAGCTCAATTGAGAATAATTACCAGCATATGAGTTTCAACTTCGGGCCAACCCTCTTTTCCTGGCTCGAAAAATTTCATCCCACTACTGCAAAACGGATCATTGATGCAGACAGGGAAAGCTGTTTGAAATTTAACGGACATGGGAATGCTGTTGCACAGGTGTTTAATCATATAATAATGCCGCTTTCATCTCGCAGAGACCAGCTGACTCAGATCCGATGGTCGAAGAGTTTTTTCCGGCGACGTTTCGGGCGCGATCCTGAAGGGTTCTGGCTTGCTGAAACTGCGATCAATATGGAAACTGTTCAATGTCTGATTGATGAAAAAGTTAAATTTGTGATCCTTTCTCCCAATCAGGCTGAATCATTCAGAAGTATGGAGCATCCGGATGCACAATGGGTTTCAAGCCAGTACGGTTTTGACACCCGGCGGCCATATCGGCTGTTTCCACGAAATCAGGCTGGAAAAAAGCTGCCAGGTCACCTGGATATTTTCTTCTTTGATGAAGTATTGTCAAAGGAGATAAGCTTTGGCGATATGCTTACTGATGCACACATTTTTGGCTCGAGGATTAATGCCTGTTACAGCAATCCTGCTAACAATGAAGTGGTAGTTCTGGCGACTGATGGGGAGACGTTTGGGCATCATAAACCATTTGGCGATATGTGTCTGGCCTACTATTTTTCTCGAATTGCATCAGATTCGGGAGTGACGCCTGTGAACTTTGCTTATTATCTGTCGCTATTTCCACCCAAATGGGAAGTATCACTTAAAAATGCCTACGGTGAAGGAACTGCCTGGAGTTGTGCTCATGGAGTCGGGCGCTGGATCCGTGATTGCGGATGTAAAACAGGCGGCGATGATTCATGGCGCCAGACCTGGCGTGGCCCACTGCGAAGTGCGCTGGAGAATCTTCAGGAAACTGTTGATGCTGAGTTTGAAAAAACTTTTGTCAGTTTCAATTGCGATCCCTGGAAAATTCGTGATGAATATATCTCGATTTTTGATACTGTACCATTCACAAAAGTAAAAAAGTTTTTTGAGAAACATCTCCAGTGTGCATTAACAAGGGAGATGGTTTATGCGTTCAGGAGAGCTTTAGAAGCACAAAAGTTCATGTTGTATTCGTTTACATCATGCGGCTGGTTTTTTTCTGAAATCAGCGGTCTTGAAGCAATGCAGAATCTCTCGTATGCATGCAGGGCGTTACAGCTTGGTATTGCTGATGATATGCAGCAGCATGTTTACGAAAAGCTATTATCGGATCTTGAACTGGCACCGAGTAATATTGGTGACCAGAATGGGAAAACACTGTTTTTGAAACATATTGCACCATTCTATCAGCACCATAAGATTCTTGCTTTTACAGCTGCGGTGCTCAGAACACTTGATGTCAAGGCGGGGAATGCATTTCAGCTGTTCAACTACTTGGTAATACTTGATTGTATCTCAACCGACAGCATTGATGGTATTAATTACAGCTGTTACACAGTACAAATTCATTCGATAGATACCGGAGAAGCATTGGATCTTGTTGTCTGCTTGTCTCATCAGGGATATCTCGACTTGACCGGATGGGTTTTGGAATCAGGAAAAATGCCTTCTGATAAAAACGAAAAGGTTATCGACTGGCTGATTGAACACCGTGAAAGTGTGAAATACGGATTTGAAAACTTATTCGATACATCACGACGGGATCTCGAGAACCATCTGCTTAAAAAGATTGCCAATGATACCGGGATGCGTTTTGGTTCATGGATGAAGAAAAATTTGTCAGAAATAAATCTGCTGGCATTTCTGGATACATCATTACCTTCATACTGTGCAGCTCCACTTTCCTTTGTAATTAATCGTCAATGGGATTCACTGATCACATCATTCAAAGATCGCAACGATGATGATGCCCTGTTTACGGATCTGCTTGATTTACAACGGAATGCTTCAAAATATGGAGTCGTTCTGGATCAAAAAAACAGTGCAACTTATCTTGAGCGAACACTGTTCAGTGAGCTTCAGAGTCTTACCCAGAATATTGAGGGCGAAAAGTGTGACAGGGTCAGGTTTTTGTTGAATATTGTTGATCGGTTCTCGATTCCTGTTTCAAAAAACAAGCTTGAAGATCTTTTTATGCCCTTTCTAAAAACCAAAGTTCGTGATCTTTACAATGAATATCAGCTGAATGTTCAGGCGGATACCGATGAAGAGCAGTTACGGGAGATAAAATTTCTTGTGCTGAAGCTGATTAGTTTTGCACGAAGGATGAATTTTAATACTGATGAGTTTCCGATAATTTAAACATAAGAAATTAATTCATATTAAATTTTACATTTCAGAAGGATCGCAGTGAAAGTATCTGAAGTCCCACAGTTAAAGCAACTTTGTAAAGCAAAAAAGATTCTTTTTGTTGAAGAGCTGTGGGATGATATTGCTCGGGATGATTCTGGTATTTCAGTCCCGGAAAGTCATTTATTTGACTTGGATAAAAGGCACGAAGATCATAGAAAATTTCCAGGTAGCCTTCTAAGTTTGGAAGAGCTTCAAAAAAATATTGAGAATAATTAGGGATTTATGAAATGCCAAGGGAGGAAGTCTCCCCCTCGCTCCAGCCCGGCCGTTTCGGCTCCGCTCAACGACCGCCATTGAGTGGTGGTCATTGAGCGAAGTCGAAATGCCGCTACCCCCTCGATGTAGAAGTAATAACTGTAGATTATAATTTGAAACGGCAACTCCTTTAGTAGCGTTTTTTAAAACTCCTCAAGCAGCCTTTCACTTTGGATATTAAACGAAAATAAAAAATTCGCCTTTAACATCCCAATTTTCCCGTATCTACAGAGCTCAAAAAAATGAGAAATACACCAACTCGCACCTTCAGTCCGGGTTGGTGTATTACGCTCTTTCAGAAAAAGAATGGGTATGCATATTCAAGACCCAAAGAAAACCCAAAGAAAACCCAAAGAAAACCTTAGTCTCAGAAGTACCCTTTCTCCACGAGTGGAGAGAGGGTTAGGGAGAGAGGCGGACGCGAAATCTACGCATAATGAGCTTTCCTGTAGAGATCAATGATAAAAATCCTCCTTGCAATTCCCAAAATCCTGTTGAAAAAACACTTGTCTAAAATTTAAAATTAAAAATGGACACCATATAAACATAACCAGGAAACAGAGTATGAACTTCAGGAATCTACACAAATTCAGCTGGACGACTGTCTTACTAATCATAAATACACTGAGTTTTTCATCTAAAGGTACTGATGAGCCAGTTATTGGCATGCTCAATCGAATTGATGTGGCTGTAAAAGAAATTAAGAATACGTTTAATCGTGATATCACTAAACCAGCAGATTTAAAAAGCTGGTGCGATTCTCTTCTGAAAGTGCAACCGTATATTCATACAGTTATGGCCGTTGATAGTAAAGGTACTGTTCTGTTTGAATGTAGTTGTAATCAGGAAAAATCTTCAGTTGGAGCGAATGTAAGTAAAAACGGTTGGTTTTCAAATACTTCAAGTGAAAATGCAACAGAACATTTTGAAATAGTAAAAGCCGGAGATAAAAGAGTTTTATTGAACAGCTGGGTTGCCAGTCAAAAAAAGGTTCCAGGAGCGGCATCTGTGGTAGCTGTTTTGATCGATCTTGAGATGGTTTTGACAGCTGTCAGCACCGGGCAGTCATCGCCAGCAGCTCTTCTCTACAATGGAAAGATTCTTTATGAAAGTAACTGGGTGAAAGATGCCAGCAGAGTGATCAGCAATCCTGGAATAAAAGGTTTGGAAATCGCAGTGATGAACACTAATGAGCAAACCCTCCCTAATGCTACTCTTGTATCTTCGATTTCACTTGCGGATGAAAACCGTTTATTACTTGGAATTGCAATTGTTGCGTTACTGGTTGGAATTACTGGGATTATCCTGTTTATCATAAGTCAAAGTACAGCTACAAAACTGCGGAAAGATTCATATCTTAAACTGGAAGAAGAAAAACTTTCGGAGCAGGAGAAAGAGAAAATTCACAAACTTGCTGTTTCACATGTGTATTGTGAAGTTAAAAGGCAGGTAGAGACACATGAATTACACAATATTGAATCACAGGTGCGACGTGAAATTGAAACATCAATACGTAAAAAACCCATAATACTTGATCCTGAAAAGATCAAGGTGGCAGAAAAGGTAATGAACAATTAATAAGTCCACTCCAAAAAGGTCGAAAGAAAACTTCGATAGCCGATCTGCAGTGGGTGGAATGAGTGAAAAAAGGTCTTAATTTAGCTAAAAACACAACTCATGTTGAGCTTGTCGAGACATGTTTAATATTTGTCAGTTGTTAGTGTGGACTCATTAATACAAAACGCAAACTATGAAATCATTTTATTTGTCTGAAATTAGTCGTTTCAATCAAATATCCTCCATCTACAGGATATTGCTGCTTGTCAACATTTAAAAAGAATATGGTGGTTTTAATAAAGCATTCCTTTCAGTTGATTACTCCTTTTGAAAAAAACTTTCATTTGAATTAGTATCATAGAGAAAATCGTATTGAGTTCCGTTTTCTGAATAGGTTCCATGGATCTGGTTTGTTGTATAATCGAGAATGCCCTCAAATACACCTCCGGAACCTTTTCCATAATCTATAAAAATATACAGATTAGCCTTTGAAATGGCTACGGCTGTTCCATTAAGAGAATCTGGTGTTATCCGTATAGTTACGGATGAGTATGCTCTTTTGCTGATTTGAGCTGTATATTGTATTGACGCAAGGGTATGAAGACCAGAAGCAGCTTGCTTATCTGAACCGATGATCGAATAGCGAATAGTGGATGATGCAATTGAATCGCTGGGATTGGATCGGGTAATGGTTAATAATCCACTGTCTATATCTGAGAACGACTGAACTTTAGTAAAAGTAATTTCATCACTGATCTGGTCATCAACTTTTTTTATCCGATGCATGGAATTAATCCGGTTATCGTTGATTTGAGAAAATGCACGGTCTGGTCCGGCATCAAATTGAACAACTAAAGATTGCTGTTCATTCCGGAGCCTGTAACTGGCGCGAAGATCTGCTATCGGGATAGTTCCAATAGCCCCGGATAGCAGATTCCCATCACCATCAGCATCAATATACTCCTCAGATAAGGTCATCAAACCGATTGATCCGGTACGACTGATTTTTGAATAGATTTCACTGATATTGCTTGAGTAATTTGCTGGTACACTATAACTTTTTGTTGATGAAACGATATCAAGATACACATCCGTATCCCGGGTTACAGCATTTACTGATGCTTCCGGCTGTGTTACGGTGATCTTTGTTCCGCCTGTTGTGTTTCTATTCATCGGGACCTCAGTTGTTTCTGTTGTTTTTACAGTGTCGTAGTGAGTAATGGTGAATGTATCGTAGACGATTATTGTGTCAATAACAACAATTCTTGTTGTTATCAGTTTTTCGGCAATTATGGTGGTACTGTCTGTTCCTGTTGTTACCTTATCTGACCTCGTTGAGGTGTCCGATTCCGAAACTGTTTTTGTAATGGTATCGTTAACAAAAACTTTCGATACATTAATTATCGTGTCGACTCTCTGGAGGATGATCGATTTTTCACTGCTGGTTGATGAACCGGTGTCGGCAGATGAGGACCGTTTGGCAAGAGATACTGATGGTTGAGTTGGCAGAATGGTACCTGGATCAAGTTGGTTTTTTCCACTGACAAGATAGGTTTCCGGTCGCCATGCTGAATTGTCATTAAGTAAGGACAGTGCTGTCCGGGCGCATGCTGTTACTGAGGGATTTCCGGTTTCAACACCGGAAACAGGGCCGACACTGTTCGTGCAGAGAAATGACAACGAAAAAATTGCCACAATGAGTGTTGAAAAAAAAGCAGATTTCAACATGTACCATCCTCCGTTGTACCAAAATTCTCTGAAAGGGGAAATAGCTGAAAATTTATCTGAACTATCTTTTCGGGTGACTTCTCCGTTTCGGCAAGTTCCAGAAGTTCCTGCCGCAGTGCGCGTACCTTTTCGATGATCATCCGGTTTGTTTCTTCGGAGACACTCAGGGTGACACTGGTAATGTCCCTTTTTTCTGATGGAAACCGTTCTATCGATTCTGATGCAAGCTGAATCATTGCCTTGTGATAATTAGCAACTGCAACAGAACGGACCTGTGGTCCTGTAGTGAGTGTTGCACTTGTTTTTACATAAACGCCGTTACCATTTTTTTTGATAAGATTTAATTCTTTAAGAAGATCAGCCGATTTTTCAGCTTCAGATGCACTGATTGGCGGTATCACCATCGAACCAAGTTTTTTGAAATCATCTGCGAAATCTTTTGAGGTAATCAACTCATGAATGATTGGGTTGTACCAGTTGGAGTAATAGGAATACTGGGATTTTTCGAGTGTACGCGGATTATTTTTCTCCCGGTGTTTCATCAGTTTGGTAAGATATCTGTTTTTTTCTTCAAGTGTTTTACTCTGATTTAAAAAAACCAGGTTTTCAAAATAATCAGACTCCTTTTTGTTTAAACTGAATGCTTTTGCTACTTTGAATACGCTTTCTTTGGTAAGGTTTCGATCACCATCGATAACCAGTTTAAGGAAATTGGGGGATTTGAAACCCGCTTTCTGTGAAAACAGACGATACGAGTAGAAATCATGCTTCGATTTTTTCTCCTCAAAGGTATGAAGAAGAAATTCCCGATAATCCATATATTCAAAAATTGATTTCACTGTATCACTCCATACCGGTAAAAATAATTTTTGCCCGATATATTAATGTAATTAGATCGTTGTATCTGTTAATCATAATGCGGTAAATTTACAGCACTGTCACATAAACTTTTTTGAATACACGTATCTATCACCAGTTTAACAAGTGCATTCTCTTCCTCTCTCGCAGGGTGATAAAAAGATGTCGCAGGTGTCTTAATTCTATTATCAATTAATATGACTGTATCAGCTTTCGCCTCTGAATCGACAAGTATTAGCTTGTTAAAGGATGCGTCAGGACCAAATTTGACCATAATTTCACCGGTATCCGGAAGTGCTCTCAGAAGTGCTGTGACCTTTTTAATTGTATCTGTATCAGTAATGGTTACCATTTTGCCTGGAGATGTTGCATACAGAGATTTGAAATATTCGACTTGCAATGTAAAGATGATACCTGAATTCAAATGCTTATAAATCGAGTTTGCACATTGAGCGTTCAATGATAAATCAGAACTGTTTTTCGTTTCTGTCGGGTTGTTACATGATAACAATAGTGAAACTGCGAGTAACAGGTATGTCTTCATAATAACTTCTTTCATTCAACAAACAACTGAACCCGGCGTTTTAACCCAACTTGCGTTAAACGCCAGGTTCAGCTAATGTAACGTTTGCCTCTTATTTATTGATCTTTATTTCATGCAGCTGATCGGAATATGAACCACCATACTCTTTCCGCTTCCCGATATGTGTAACATATAATAACCGCTGCTCAGGTTCGCTGATTTCGTACCAAGTGACCAGCTGTATGTTGAATTAGTAAAATCCTTTTCGGAAAGCACTTTCTCAACAACAACACGCCCTCTAAGATCAAATAGCTGCAATGTTACTCTTCCGGTTACTTCTGCGCCGGAGATCCGTATTGTTCCGTTCTGGTAAAGAGCTGAAATATTTTTAATTTTTGGAATCGCGATCGGTGCAGGTGTAATTACATCCGATACCCCATTATGAGAAACGAGATCAAGAAGCGAAATACCATCGATATCAATACCGGTTCCGGATGCAGCTGTTGGAGCCCCATTAGTCTTGGAGTATGCCATATCAGCCATTTCGGTAGTCGTACGTGCAGTGGTCGGCATTGCATCAACCGTAGCGACATCTTTTGGTGTGTAAACGGTATCTTTCCACATTTCGATTCCGGGTTCAAGTGCAAGGAGGCTTGTCTGACGGGTAACCAGGTGGTATTGGACGCCAATGTTTTTAATATCTGCTGCGAACTTTGTGTAATTAACTGCAGCCATCTGTTCAGCGTTCCTGAATGCCCATTGTATATTGCCAGGAGTTCCGGCATCACCATTAACACCAACTGCGACAAATGTCTTACTGAATTTCAAGCCCGCCAGTTTTCCCTTAACAGTAAAGGTCACATTTCCATTCAATTCCTCACTGCTTTGCCCTGCTATATATACCTGAGCATTGGTTTGATTGTAGGTGTAATAATAGGGCTCGACCATTGCATCAACCATTATATCTCCTCTGGTTGTGGTATTCCAGATGTAGCTGTAACCATCTGTTGTGTAGACTATGTCCTGAAGTTTATCTGATGTGATTTTTATTGAACGAATGCCGGATGTATTGCGGCTGCCAAAGAGTGGGGGCATCATCGGGATTTTTATCCTTCTGCCGTCGACAACTTCATAGCGGTATTCGATATTGTAAAAGTTAAGAAGACTTCCAAGCCGGAAGCCACCGGATGCATACGATACCTGCGACAAACGGTAGTTGTCATCGATAGTAAAAACTGTTGCACCTGATGAATCCACCAGCGATGAGATCCGGTCAAAACTTTCGTTATATTTTTTACCACTTTCGGTTATCGTGTAGATTGATTTATCGTAAACATAATAATCATAAGGTTCAAAGAGATCGCTTATGAGAATGATGACACCTGATGATGCCTGTTTAATAGCTTCAGAAACAACTTTTTCGGTTGATGATTTGCTATCCGGAGAAAATTTGAGGATCGCTTCAATCGCCTGTTTGATATACTCCTGGTGTGCTGGAACTGGCTTATCAAATAGTGTACTGACTGTTGTTCCACCAAATACAATGTTGAACTTCTGATCGCTTTTAAGGTAATGTTCAAGGCATAGCAGAACATATTTCTGCATGCGGTTAAGAATATTAATATCCTGGTAGGATGTATTTACTGTGTATTTCTGTCCAAGATAATCAGCTCTTACTTTATAATAATTATTCCAGTTCCATATACTGTTTCTAAGATCGATTGCAATTATTCTGGTTTCAGGTTCATTTTCAAATGATACATTACTGTCGGCAATCTGGACGGTTATTCCAGCAGACACTTTTTTTCGAATGTTATCCTGTGCGATCCAGAGGAATTCGTTTGTTGCTGAAGGATCATCGCTGGAGATATTTCCAGGTCCGAACCTGACAATGTTGTTACTTGACAAGACCAGCTTTGAAGATTTTGAAAAGGTGCCGTTCCCAACTCCAGGATAGTTCACGGAATATTCTGCGTTATCAGTTGATGAAAATGAAGCTCTAACTGCTGGTACAATACGTGAATTGTAGGTTGAATCGTATCGTATCGGGAGTGCTGCACTGATTTTTCCTGAAGCAGCATCATCAAAGGTGTAATGAAACTGGAGTTCTATTTTTCTGGTTGTATTTAAAAAGGCTGGAAAGATGCGGAGATTGTAATATCCGTTTCCACTGTATTGTAACAGGGCGGGATCTCTCCGGGTGCCGACAATCTGCTGATATTGTGATGCAGCAAGAGCACGGTCCTGAATTTTAGCTTCCACACGTTGACCATCAATCCATAGCCACATGCTGTCAATTGCAAAATCGGCAGGTAATCTGAAGCTCGTAGTAGATTCAATGCTGTCAGCGGTGGTTTTAACCAGAGTATCCTTAACAATGACCGTACCATTATAAGTATAAGGAACGGGTGTGTAAGCAATGGAAAGGGTGGTGATTGCATTACCACTATTTACCACAGTTTTCATATCTACGGTATCGATTCTTGTGGTCAGAGAGCCGCTTCCCCGCACATAGCGCGAGTATAGATTATTCAGATAAATCTGGCTATACGAAGCAGTTGTTAAAAGAATGGTGCTTAGAGCTGAGATCAGCATTTTTTGAATCATAAAATCCTCCTTAAGCGGTTTTCGGACATGTGTCAGAATTGATGATGCTGCATCGGTCATCTGAGATAAAATATACGGTCATACTTCGAAAGAGTCAATACGTCTACAGTAGATTATGTATTCATAAGAATGTGTTAATGATGAAAAAAGTATTGTAAGATATTGAAATATAAGTATATAATGATAACACAAAAATTGTAAAATAATTCTGTATACATAAAATTGTATTCGTGGAATTCAGTGTTTTGAGAATGTTTTATTTGGAGTTCAATATTGGTTTCTTAATTTCAATCTTGTTTCGTGTTGGCTTCCCGTCACAATGTCCCTCAGTCCCTTATCTCCTATATTATATGGACCTGACGGCGGGTATGGGGAGTGCGAGTTCGGTTGTCCGGCACACATCTGTTTTCCCCATACCCATGTAGTTTGGTGTTCGCAGGGCCTAACTGCATGTGTCTCATAATTTACACCATAAGTTGCATTTCCACCTGGGGGAGAGGTGGTACTTGCTTAAGTAAACTTGTAGAAATCATGCTATATCAGATCTCCCCCTCTTCAATTGTTGGAGAGGGGGACGAAGGGGGTGAGGCGAATGTGAAACATGAGAACATGGCGAGATCTCCCCTCCGACGATATCAAAAGCCACTGGGTGAGGGTACAAAAATAAAAACTGTTAGCTGATAGCTATTGGCAGTCAGCGAAAAAATTCTTAGCTATAGCTAATAGCCAAATGCCAACAACTAAAAGCTCTAACAGCCCCACCAAATCGCTCGGCGTCCATAAGAAATGAGAGAGGGACAATGGGACTATGGAACGTTAAGACTGCGGTAAAGTCGAAATTGATAGAACGAGATGGTGACACAATGGTATTCCATTATGTCACCTTGATAATAAACTGTTAACGGAGGATATCAATCGGTAGTGCTTTTTCTTCTGAAGATCTTCCCAGACTGACAAAATATCGTCCGGAAGCAACAGCTGAACCTTTTTTATCTGTATAATTCCATTGCGCGTTTCCATACTGGGAGAGATTAAGACGGTTAACAAGAACTCCCTGTGATGAATAGATTGAAACGGCCCGTACCTTTTCTAAACCGGTTCCATCATAATGAATCATGCAATGAGCGCTATTCTTCATCAAACTTAACCCATACTGTTGGATCTTTTGGGTTGTATAGTTTACTACCGGCGATGCATTTTCTGATACGTTCAGTTCTGCAAAAAGCATGCTTCCAAGATCAATGCTGGCACTACCATCTATATCTGCCTGAGTCGGGAGTGCTGATGCTGTTGTTGAATAGAAAAACAGTGAGTCTTTACCTGTTGCTGATTTTGTTTTCAGACTAACCTGAATAAGAGCAGGAACTGTTGTAAAAGCGATACTTTTGATTTCAATTGGCATCCCCTGAGCTTTGATAATTGAATCAATATTAACATTTGATGTGTCAAGCCCCATCATGCTGGCCAGACCCATAATTGAGTCGATAGAGATCATCGTGTCCAGTGTGTCGCCTGTTTTGATATCTACATCAAACAGTGCACTGTATCCTGCCCATATACCCTGGTCGGTAGAGGTGGGAACTGATGCCGTTGGATCTTTGGAAGAGTGTGCGTTAAACACTTTGCCTTTGAATGAATTGTCCAGAGCCGTATTGCGAATCATCGGTTGCAGTTGAGTCGCATATTGAGTAAGTAAAGGTGCCAGATCGCTCAGGTTATTAAGCTGCCCAAGTATCTTACTCCCTTTGAGATCTTTAATTACGGTACTTTTTACCGCTGTAATTTCATACCCGTCAGGCACACGGACCATCACATGTAAGCTGTCTCGCTTTGCACCAAAATTGGCCATCACTACATTACTGTTGGGGCTTAAATAGGTATATGCGTTAACCATTGCAGCTGAAAATGTCTGTCCCGGTTTTGCTTCAGCCGGTATGCTGACCATTTCAAGTCGGTCAGTGCTGCATCCGGTGATAATCGTAAAAAACGCAAGTGAACTGAGTACTGTATACAATTGTTTTTTCATTGGAGATCTCCTTTTAACAATGTGTTGTTTCAAATATAAAAAATGTTCCACGATTATACATAGATTTAAGATGCTTTCAGGTGTGTACTGAATCCAGATTAACAACGCTAATCTTATTGTAGCTGGAAATAAGCAAAAATTCAGTAAAATTGTTATTTTGCTGAATTTTTGATCAGGAGTCAGCAAGCTGATTTTCCGGGTTACTCTTTGTTAAAATAGTGAGGATGAATAAAGGTCTTTTGGTATGGTTCGAACATTGATTCCTATTTTAACGGGATGTTTTGTAACTTAAACGGATCAAACAATATTCATAAAACAGGAATAACACTATTTGATAGTGTGGTTCCCAGTCAGGTAGATAGGATAAGGCAGGTATATCTGAAATCTGTTTGTGTTGTCAGACACTCCATTATAGTATTTTATGCCGTTCGGAAGATAATCTGACAGTTAATTGTATGGATTAATTATAATTTTGAAAACAAATTTGAAAGGAAACATATATGAACAGAGTTGAGGTTGCACTTCGTTCCTTTTTCTGGATCTTTTTTAATAAACGTTTTGCAGATAAAGTCGGGGAATTTTTTTCTGATCAACCGGTTGAAAAACAAATGGAGCCGAAAAAAGAGGAGATAAAACCAGCCGTTAAAGTCCAGAGTGACGCGGTACAGCTTCTTGCAGCATTTCAGCGTGAAGGGCGACTGGTCGACTTTTTGATGGAATCTATCGAGGTGTATTCGGATGCTCAAATCGGAGCTGCTGTAAGGGATGTACACCGGGATTGCAAAAGTGTTCTTGATCGGGTCTTCGCACCAAAACCGATTTCCTTGAATGAGGAAGGTCAGGAGATTACGGTTCCGCCAGGTTTTGATCCGGCATACTACCGTTTAAGTGGTAATGTTACCGGCAAACCGCCATTTAAAGGTGCTGTTCGTCATAAGGGATGGAATGCATCACGGGTTGATCTGCCGCGCTGGCAGGGCAGTGCTGAATCTGCAAATGTTATTGCACCTGTTGAAGTTGAACTCCCCTGAAAATAAACAACAGATTCACTCGAAGTGTTTCAGGTTTATGTATGATAATAATAAAAAAAAGGAGAGCGTGACATGGATGCCCGTTATGCAATAGGCATTGATCTTGGGACTACAAATACTGTCATAGCATATATTGATAAACAAAGCGAAAAATACTCAATAGAGATTCTGCAGATACCACAATTGACAAGTGCGGCGACTTTAGAGCAGCGCACGACGCTTCCATCATTCTGTTATCTGGCAACTGATGCAGAAGCTGAAAAAAGCGTGTATGACCTTCCCTGGGAAAAGAAACGTAATTACGTGATCGGCGAACTTGCACGAAAGCAATCTGCTGATGTGCCCGCACGAACCATTACCGCAGCCAAATCATGGCTTGCATATAGTAAAGTTGATCGAAGGGAAGCGATTCTCCCCTGGAATGCTCCGGAAGATGTACGGAAAATTTCTCCCGTTGAAGCATCACGAAGGTATCTTGAACATTGTGCTGCAGTGTGGAACAACCACTTCCCTGATGCACCGTTTGCACAACAGGAAGTCGTTCTGACGGTACCGGCATCATTTGATGCAAGTGCCCGTGAATTGACAATGGAAGCAGCTCAGCAGGCCGGTTTTCAATCGGATATTGTTCTCCTGGAAGAACCGCAGGCTGCTGTTTATTCCTGGCTCTCGGATTCAGGTGACACCTGGCGATCAAAGTTGAAGTTAGGGGATACACTGCTTATATGTGATGTGGGTGGTGGAACGACCGATTTCACCCTTGTTGGTGTTGATCAGGAAGAGGGTGATCTGTATCTGAAGCGAGTCGCAGTTGGAAACCATATCCTTGTCGGTGGCGATAATATGGATTTGACTATTGCTCACTATGCCCGGACTCTTTTTGCTGAGAAGGGAATGCAACTTGATGCCTGGCAATCAGTTTCGCTATGGCACTCCTGTCGTGCTGCAAAGGAACAGTTACTATCTGATAGTCATCCCGAAAAATATCCGGTTGCAATCCTTGGTCGGGGTTCGAAGTTGATTGGCGGAACAATAACTGTCGATCTGGTTGCATCAGAGGTCGAACGGTTACTCCGTGATGGTTTCTTTCCGGTGTGCGATAAAGAGACTCGTCCGGCGCGCAAAATCGCTTCAGGGTTCAGAGAAATCGGTTTACCATTTGAATCTGATACGGCAATTACAAAACATCTTGCTCAGTTCCTTGCAACACACGGCGAGAATGGTATTTCGGTACAGCCGACACATATCCTTTTTAATGGTGGAGTTTTCAAAGCTGATGGCATGCGAAGGCAGCTTCTTGAAATTATGAGTCACTGGTTTGGGGGCGCTTCAATTGACTTACTCGAGAGAAATCCCGACTACGACCACGCTGTGGCAAAAGGTGCCGCATATTATGCATTTGCAAAGCGTGGTAAAGGAATAAGAATCCGGGGGGGGACCGCACGATCGTATTACGTTGGCATAGAGACTGCCGGGCCTGCGGTTCCTGGGTTTGAACGACCACTCAATGCATTGTGTGTCGTTCCATTTGGAATGGAAGAGGGGACCGAAACTGATGTCGCAGGAAGTGAGATTGGGCTTGTTATCGGGGAACCGGTGAAATTCCGATTTTTCAGCTCTTCAGAGCGTTCGCAGGATAAACCCGGTGATGTAATTGCTAATTGCACCGAACCGCAGTTTCAGGAAACTGATTCGCTTGAATCGAGTCTTGAGGGTGATGAAAAATTTAATGATGGATATGTACCGGTACGTTTCCATTCAAAAATTACAGAGCTGGGCATGTTTGAACTCAGTTGCAGAAGCACTGTATCTGATGATATCTGGAAACTGCAGTTCAGTGTCAGAGACAAAAAGGATTGATAAAATATAATGGATGATAAGGAACAGAAAAAGACACGGTATATTATCGGTATCGATCTGGGTACAACAAACATTTCGGTTGCATTTGTCGATACCGAAGTGTCTGCTACACAAATAAAAGATTTCACAATAAAACAACTCATCACTCCTGGTGAAACTGATTTTCTGAAGCTCTATCCCTCGTTTTATTATGATGTAGCTGAATCAGAATTTACCGAGTCAACATTGAAACTTCCCTGGGATACATCTGCTAAAAAATACATAACCGGTATATTTGCACGGGAGCACGGAAGTAAAGTACCCGGCCGTTTTGTTTCATCAGCAAAATCCTGGCTCAGCCATGCCGGAGTTGACCGCACTGCACCACTGCTTCCCTGGCATGCTGCAGAAGATGTGGAAAAAATCTCACCGGTGACCGCATCATCAAAATATCTACTCTACATCCGCGATGCCTGGAACTACCAGTATCCGGACTATCTTTTTGAAGAACAGGATATCATTATCACCGTGCCGGCATCCTTTGATGAGGTCGCCAGAGAATTGACTGTTGAATCTGCTGCTCAGGCGGGAATCAAACGCCTGGTACTGCTTGAAGAACCACAGGCGGCATTTTATGCCTGGATTCAGCTCAATTTAAAAGAGTGGCGCAATAAGGTACAACCCGGCCAGACTATTCTTATTTGTGACATTGGTGGAGGAACAACCGACTTTACCATGATTCAGGTTCGGGGAAACAGTGATGGGTCCGTTCAGTTTTACCGGATCGCTGTCGGTGACCATCTGATACTTGGTGGGGATAACATCGATCTTGCTCTGGCCTATCATGTGGAGCAAAATAAATTAAATGGAACAAAACTTTCACCTCGTCAATTTGGTACACTTGTTGGCGTGTGCAGGAAAGCAAAAGAGATTCTGCTTGGTGAGCAGTCGCCCGAAAAATACACCATTACCATTCCCGGTAGTGGCAGTTCGCTGATTGGTGGCAGCATTCAGGTTGAGCTGGATCGAACTGAAGTTGAAAATGTGCTTGTTGACGGATTTTTCCCATTTACTGATATTTCAGCACAACCTTCACGTCGTCAATCAGGGTTTCAGGAGTTCGGGCTTCCGTATGCAGCTGATGCCGCAGTGACTCGTTATCTTGCGTCATTTTTGAATTCACACAGGGATATTGCAGCGCAGTTCAGTCAGCACAAATCAGGTGATCCATCACGACCGGATATCGTACTGTTTAATGGGGGTGTACTTGCATCAACAAAAATACGGCATCGTATCATTGATGTGCTGCGATCCTGGTACTCTACTGCAGATGCACCATGGGAGCCGCTTATTTTTAAAAATGACAGCCCCGAACTTGCGGTGTCACGAGGTGCTGCATATTATGGACTTGTAAGAAGGGGTGGGGGAGTCCGGATCAATGCCGGTCTTGCCAGGTCATACTATATCGGTGTTGAAACTGATAAGGGAATGCAGGCGTTTTGCCTTGCTCCGGCAGGACTTCAGGAGGGTGAACATGTTGACCTCAAGGACCGCTATTTCGATCTGTTAATACGTCAGCCGGTGGAGTTCCCACTGTTTGTTTCAAGCAGAAGGACAACCGATAAGCCAGGCGATCTTGTCGAACCCGATCCTCTTGAAATGTACTCATTGCCACCGATAAGGACCGTATTACGTTCCGGAAGAAAACTTGAAGCGGATACTGCACGAGTTATTCTCAATGTTAAGCTGACCGAAATCGGTACACTTGATTTGTGGTGCAGTGAGGTCGGTGGTAATCGCGAATGGAAACTTCAGTTTGATGTGCGTTCAGCAACCCGGACCGATATCGATGCCCATTCTGCAGAAGGAGAATCGCAGGGGGTCGTTGATTCGGAAATGGTCACAAAGTGCCGTTCTATTATTGAAGAAGCATTCCAGAAGCGTGATTCACAGAGTATAACCCCGCAGAATGTCACCAAGGTAATTGAATCCGCAATCGATGCAGAACGTAACCAGTGGCCACCATCATTACTTCGGGCAATTTGGGAAATTGTATTGGAACAGGAGAGATTTCGTGCCGTAGATCCAACATACGAATCACGCTGGCTGAACCTGCTCGGTTTTTCACTGCGTCCGGGGTATGGATATGCAGTTGATGACTGGAGAATCAAGCAGACCTGGCTTCTATTCCAGAAAGGGGTGGCTCACCCTAAAAACCAGGCATGCACTGCTGAGTGGTGGGTGTTATGGCGTAGAATTGCAGGTGGGTTGAATGCCGGGCAGCAACAGGCACTGGCACTGCCACCGATTGCATCACTGAAAGCCATGTTGAAAGACTCTGATACAAAGAAAAAAACAAAAGCTAAACCAGAGATTCGATATGGATTACAGGAGCAGTGTGAAATCTGGAGACTGCTCGGTTCACTTGAACTATTGAAATCAACTCAAAAGGAAGAAATCGGAACACTTGCTGTACAAAAACTGATCTCCCGGGGTGATGCACTCTCTGAAGCCGCAGTCTGGGCACTAGGAAGATTTGGCGCACGAGCGCCACTCTACGGCCCGCTCAACGAACTGGTCTCGCAGGAAACCGCAACACAATGGGCTTTATACATAGTGAAATCAGCAAAACCAGGCACGACAACAAACCTCGCATTAATGCAGATCTGTCGCAAATGTAATGACCGCTACCGTGATATCGACGATGACACCCGTGAAAAAGTAATCACTTTTATGACAAATAACAAGGCAGGTCATCACCTGATCGAGCTGATCAAAACCGGCGGCTCTCTTGATGATGAAGAGAAGAGTAATGTATTTGGCGAGAAGCTGCCACGGGGTTTGCGGGTTCAAGGGTGATTTTGCGGAGGATGAGGGGATGGAGACATAGGGACAAAGAGACAAAGAATAAAACGCAGAGAGCGTAACGTGCACAGAGGAAGAGGACTGGGCAGTATCTATTCTCCGTCAACATCTAATGCTTCAAGGTGCGGGCAAACCTGAAATTAACAGCTGCAATGCAGGTCTGGGCTCCACCAAATCCCTTCTACTATTTGAATAACTGAATCGAAGCAGACAACTCTGGCCTCTTTATTGCAATTGCTCAAATTACATGCTTCAACCAGTTATTCAAATCCGAATCTTGTATATCATTAAGTGTTGCAATGTTCGGGTAGTAAACACCCATTTCAGGCGGTAAACAGATGAATAATTTCCGTTTCTTGGTACTATTTGTACTTGCAGTTGTTATTTGCACCGTTATTTCAGTAAGCTGTTCATCAAAAATTGTATTAAAACCCGAAAATTCCTTTCAAGTGTCTGCAAATGTACAGGATGCAGTACGTGTCAATTGTGCAGGTGTCAGTATTATGGTAGAACCCGGTGTCTGGTATGGACCGGAAAACAGTGGAAAAGAGATTGTTCCCGTTCAAATTACCATCTCAAATAATAGTGGATTCCCCATTTTGATTCGGTACAGTGATTTTTTTATGGTAGGTTCAAAAACCGGAAACGTGTACAGGGCACTGCCCCCATACCACTTTGACAATACCGTAGAATCCATTGTCATCAGACTTCCTGGTGTATCTCCATTCAAACCAAACTTCGTAGCTGAAAAGTTTGGTGTTGCCTACTATTGTTCCGAAATGTACCCGGAATTTCCAGTATGGCAAGGTGTGTTTCAGTTTGAAAGATTATTTTATGAACGCTATTATCCAGTATGGACAAAAAAGAAGCTGCCCTCAGGTGCCGCTCTGATTCAATCTGAAATACCTGAAGGTGTTCTTCTAAGTGGTGGCTTTCTGAACGGATTTCTCTATTTTGAAACATTCAAAAAAGCTGAGAAACAAGTGGTCATGAATTTCAGACTTTGCGAAGCAAACAGAGGGCTGATACTTGAGAAAATTTCGATGCCGTTTAGTGTTGAGTAAACAAGACGGTGAACTATAAGATACTATTATGTAAATGGACGCCCGAGGCGATTTAGTGTGGGTCAGTAAGGTAGGTTGAGCGTTCACCATTTGTTAACCCACACTTAGTGGCATTTGATGTCGTCGGAAAAGACTCCTCATTCACGATGCGATTGTAGCTGAGGGGAAATTGCGAAATCTGCAAAGATTGCGAATTGGTCACCCTACGATCTATTTCAGTATACTTTTTTTAACAATATAAACACCCGGAGGAATGCCGAATTCTTTTGTCACCATAACATTTTGAGCCAATGTAAAACATTTTCCAACCAATCGGCCAGAACAATTGTATATGGAAACTTCCTTTAACATCCCTGAAAACATCGGGTCAAAAACAATGTTTCCAAGTGGCGTTTTAATAATCGATGTATTCGTTTCCGTAATGTGTTGCGTGATCTGCTTTGTCGTTACCGGCTCAACACTTACCGGAGGTACCGTATCCCATCCTGTTGCTTGTTTGACCACCGGAATGAGCCCATCGGCAATCTGGCGATGCTGTGCTACATCCGGATGCATCCACAGCGCTTTGGCGTTAGCAAGAGTGACAGGACTGGAATATGTATACACTTTCGAAAACGACTGCGCTACTGATTGCACATCGGTAAGTACATTTCCTGCAAGACCGATTAAAATGATTGGAACATTCTGATAATGACTTCGAACGGTGGTAATAAAACTCGTATAGGCAGTTTTAAAATATGCATCTGTCACACCATTATTAAAATCATTGATTCCTAAAAAGATAACCACCAGATCCGGAATCCATGAAGTGAAATCCCAGGTTGTCGTTCCGTCGCATAATGTTTTTGGATACCGTGTCGGCATGTTCGCATCACTGCCGTTACTTTTCACCAGGCCGCAGCCTCCTCGGGCAACCAGCATGTCCTGTGCATGAAATGCCTGGCTTGTGAGTCGTGCATACGAACGCGCTGCATTGTAATATTTCTGATTGTCGGCACCCGATGTCTGCAACATAACATTCCCTGCCGTCCAGGAGTCGCCGATAAATTCTATTTTGCGGGAAGGTTTAACGGGTTTGTCAGACAGCTTTTTACCATCCTGAAGGTAAAACCCGCCAAACGAGCAGGTCTGCCACCCGTTGGAACGTAATGTTATACGTATAGTGTGATTTACGGTTGTGGAAAGATCGGTTTTAATCGAACGATGCGTGTTGGTCGTAGGTGCCAGGGAATCAAGTAATACACCGTCTATCTCCACATTGAAGTAACTGCCACCACCATCATTGAGTTCTACACCGATTGAAGGCCCGGGAAAACTGGCTTCAATGATACTTCCGGGCCAATTGAATTTCACCACACTGGAAGAATTGGATAGATCAAACCGCCCGTAATAATTGATGTTTGCATCGTTGGGTTTGATCAATACTTCAGCGCAAATAGTACCAGTTGCCGTTAAAACTAAGAATAAGACCAGCCATAATGGTTTTTTTTTCATAGTCCCTCACATCTATTATTTGAAACCCTGAATACTAAACAATATATAATAAGTGCGGACACAATTTCATTCAAATAAAAATGATGTTTTTTTTTATATGGACGCTCGATTTGGTTTTTATCTTTGGGGCACGTTGCAACGTGCCCGTACAAACGTGGAGCGTTCATTCCCGAGCTCGGGATGAACCCAGTGGCATTTGATGTCGCAGGAGAATGGTGGTTTCAATTGTGGCTTGTAGAGCCAACATTATTGTAGCAAGCGAAATTAGCAGCAGATCTTTTTCACTATAGGAGAAACATTATTTGAAGTGACTGATACTTCGTAACAGATTCTTTTCTGCTCTCATTAATGCAATGACATTTCAGCCTGGACTTCCGCCACAACATCAACGTACAATTTCTCTCCGGCAAATTTTTGAATATTTGCAATCCGCTTCCCAACAGATGGATACGACAGGTAATGTTTCAGCAACCATCCATTGAATCCTGATAACCGCTTCAGTCTCAAGCTCTTTCGTATTGATATTTGCGGATAACGTATGTCCTGCAGAAAGCATACGTGACGCTGTAATTGAATCATTCAAATCCCCCGATGCTGCTAAGCCTGCGTTATCACAAGTCTGCTCTCTTCCAGCGAGGTAAAAAGGTGTCATGACAATGTTGAACCTGCTTCTGACCCCTTTCTGAAAAAAAGATGCGCGATCTCGTGACCGAGAATAACTTTCAACTCATTAATATTCGACAATGAACTTTCAAGCAGCTGCGAATACAATACAATAACATGCTTATTTGCATAGTGAATCGCTAAAGCATTTGTTTCACTGTGGTTTATTACAATAAAAGTCGGTATCTTTTAATCTGAAACTGCGAGCAGACCTCATGCAATGCCTGGTGAATCAACGGAAACTGTTTTTCGGATACCCTAACCCCCACCGCCCTAATCTTCCGGACATCTAATTCAGAAACGAGCCTTATAAGTCCGAGAATGATTAAGTAAGGAACCAATACTAATCCAGCTGATGACAATATAAACAGAAACAGAAAAATTCAGACGCCTATATTAAGCAGAATTGAGAAATCTTGCGCGGAGAGTTCTTCTTCGGAAATGCAGTGTTTTATGTTGTTTATTGGGTTTTCCATCTAATTGCTCTGCTTTCAAGAATTTCATTCTGCGTTTTAGAAATTTTAGTTTATGTCACACAGATGTATAACAATTCTTAAAATAATTTTCAAAAAGGTAGACTTGTTTAAGTCCTATTGAGGCAATGGGTTGGTAAATGTGTGCTGTTTGAACCTAGGTTGTTTTCCTAGTCCACCCTGCCGTACCGGCTACGGTGAAAATCCCAGAATAACATCTTATATGATACTTGCAAACCAGATAAATAATAAAACAATCCCGTAAAAGATCTGATATTCAAGTAAAATATTATTAATTCACATTTTGATTTATCCAGGGTGGATAAGCCTAAACCACGTTCATATTTTGATTTATCCAGTGTAGATAAGCTTGAACCTCATTCATCGTTGGGCTAAGTCAGGATTTTCTGGGAATTTCACCTTGTAATTCATGGTTTGCATTTTGCAATAGATGTAAGGTTTTTTTCCTATGGCCTGAATCGATTTCCGGCTGAAGTGGAAAAAATAACAGAAGTTACGATTAAATAATTAAACAATTAAACCGAGAGGAAAGATGAAAACTAATAATGCACTGGCTACACTGATCTTTTTTCTTGTTTTTGGAGCAGGAATTTTATTGGCATATCTCCTGTATGACCCTTCTATCATCATGCGGAGCAGCGTAATTGGCATTTCGGGGTTTGTTATTGCCCTTTTTTGTGCGAATGCGATTAAAGTTGCAGATCAATGGGAACGGATTGTAGTATTGCGGCTTGGACAGTTTCAATATCTTAAGGGACCCGGATTGTTTTTTATTATTCCAATCATTGACACAACACCATACTGGATTGATACCCGTGTAATCACCACATCATTCAAAGCAGAAAAGACATTAACTAAAGATACTGTTCCGGTTGATGTTGAAGCTGTACTGTTCTGGAAAGTTCTGGATCCAAAAAAAGCGGCAATTGATGTCGCTGATTACAGAGGCGCAATAAGCTGGGCTTCACAGACTGCATTGCGCGATGTCATCGGAAAAACCATGCTTGCCGATATGCTTGAAGGACGGGAGAAAATCAGTAATGAACTGCAGAAAATTATTGACATTCGTACCGAACCCTGGGGTGTCAATGTTATCTCCGTGGAAATCAAAGATGTTTTGATTCCGCAGGGACTGGAGAGCGCAATGTCAATGCAGGCTCAGGCTGAAAGGGAACGTCAGGCCCGCGTTATTCTTGGCGATTCTGAGCGTCAGGTGGCGGCTAAATTCGAAGAAGCAGCCAGATCGTATGTCAATAACCCTACAGCATTCCATTTACGAGCAATGAACATGCTCTATGAGGGTCTGAAACAGAATGCAACTATTGTTATAGTTCCCAGTACAGCCGTGGAAACCATGCAGCTGGGCACCGTTGCAGGTTTAACAGCTCTGCAAAAAGAGGCGAAGCTCACATAAACAAATCTTAGAATCCGATAAATATGAGCAACCGGCTTTTGAGTTCCAGAAATATTCTGCGAGCTTTAATAATTATCGCAATTCTTGGTTTTGCCATTCATCTTCTGTTCCCTCGAATCGGAGAAGTAAGCGAGGGTATGACCGCTTTTCGCCAGGGGCAATGGCCATTTCTGGGAATCGCTTTTATTGGATTAGCCCTTGTCTATTTCGCAGATGCCTGGATGATCCGCTCATCCGTGAAAAAATCCCCGCCGTGGGCTCAAGTCATACTAATCGAGATTGCAGCATTCTTTGCGTCTGCAGTCACTCCGGCTAGTCTGGGCTGGATGATTATTAATCAGCAATATCTTGAACATCATGGAAATGATTCCAAAAGCGCCCGCACTGGTATAACCCTTTTTATTCTGTTAACTTTTACGGTGTATGCCATAATAGTATTGATATTACTCCTGCTGCTTCCATCGCTCAAGATTCCATCGGTTCATCACCCGGCAACCCTGGTAATGCTTGAAATCGGAGCATTTCTCCTGACTGCAATCGGCATTTTACTATGGATACCATTATCACGGAGAAAAATTCTTGCAGAAACATATCCTGTACTGAAGGCGTTTCCTGAAGTTTTCAGATATCCCAGGCGCACAGCAGTAATGATGTCGGCCTCGGTAACAAGTTGTCTTGCTTATGGAATCGCATTAGCAGGAGCAATTGCCGCATTTGGTTACGCGCCTCCATTTATTGGGGTTTTGCTGGCCTATTGTATCGCTGTTACAGTCAGTACAATCAGTCCGACCCCCGGTGGGCTTGGTGCAATGGAGATGGCCTTGACCACTGCGCTTAGCTGGCTGGGGCTGCCTGCAGGATCAGCAATTGCATCTGTCCTGACCTTCCGGCTTATTACATTCTGGATACCCATCCCCCTCGGCGGATGGGCACTGCATTACGTCATAAGGCGCGGGTGGATATTTAAACCTTCAAAAGAGCTGTAAATGTCATTGTAATTTACGAAATTATCTGTTGTTTATGAAAACATCAAAATCAGTTAGAAATGATAACGAGATTCTGATTCTTCTTTCTGTAAGTATCCACAAACGATACAGCAAGCACAAACTGCGCGACAAAGTAAATCCCTATATTGTAAAGTGTCGAATTGGGAATCGGATAGAAAAATTTATTAATTGCGATAATGATATCCGAGACCATAAACATCACCGCACCCCAGAAAACAAGTCTGCTCCTGAAACTTGTAAATGCTGAGAGTATAGTCATTATAGTAATAACACAAAGATACACTAACACCGGTATGCGTTGAGTCTGAGGGATTGAGGAAAACAGGACCGAAAGTACTGCCGATACAATAATGATCGGTATTGCGTATAGAATACTTTTTTTATCGTATTTAAACGCTCTAAGAAATACGGCTATATAAAAGAGGTGGCCAATCAGAAAAAATATCAGACCCGGCATAAAAAAACGTGTACGGTTAATATCCAGTGTAATATCTCCACCCATACAACTTACTATCCCCAAAGAAAAAAGGATACCCTGGGTAGATTTTACGTTACTCATCACAATAATAAAAAGTGAGAGCATGGGAATCGACTTTAACACGAAACTGAATGGGTACGGATGAAAGGGGATCAGTAATGATAAGAACAACAGTGATGAAACAATGTACAACGTATAAAGAATTTTATCGGTAACATTACTTTGCTTAATTACAGTAACAAGACTCATAGCACCTCTTAAAGATAGACCAATCTGGAATTCCCGTTATAAATATAAATGTGAAGCCTACTGAAAATGCAAAAATGTTCAGGATTCTGAAATCATGAACTTATCCGGTCGAGACGCGATTTATTCTTCTTCCCCTTCTCCATTACTAATGGAGAGGGGGACCGAGGGGGTGAGGCGATATGCGAATTACTGTGTATTCTTACGCCACCCAGGTACATACCCAGGTTTCCGAAATTCATGAAAAATACAGAAATAATTTCAAAAAAATGGAACTTTTCCAACATCCTCCTGTCACACCTTTTAGAAACTACTGTTTTTTAACTTTAATTCATGTGGAGTTCAAAAAAGGGAGGTTGTATGAAAAAATCTGTTTTCAGCAGTGCCGCTATCATCGTAGTATCATTGTGCTCGCTCACTTCCGCACTTGAAAATGCAGAGCAGGACAAAACGTTGTCACCCTATTTTTATGTGCAATGTGATGATAATCAGAAAGCCGATATGCCATTGCTTTCGACTTCTGCGGATGTTACGATCGCAGGAGTTATAGCTGATGTCACTGTTTCTCAGTTGTATCAGAATAATGGTCCGAAACCGATTGAAGCAATTTACGTTTTTCCCGGGTCGACAAGAGCCGCAGTGTATGCATTAAAAATGACTATTGGTGAAAGGATTGTTGAAGCGCAAATTAAGGAACGTCAACAGGCAAGAGTTGAGTATGAAGCTGCAAAACAGGAGGGAAAAAGTGCAGCACTCCTTGAGCAGCAGCGTCCGAACGTTTTCCAGATGAATGTGGCTAATATTATGCCGGGAGACACGATCAAAGTGGAACTTCGATACACCGAACTGCTTGTTCCTGTCAATAATATTTATGAATTTGTGTATCCTACAGTGGTGGGACCACGATATTCAAATGCTGCAGCATCTGAGGCAAAACCGACAGACAAATGGATTGCAAATCCCTACCTGAAACAGGGACTGAAGCCATCCTATACATTTGATATAAAGGTCGGATTAAACAGTGGTATGCCGATTCTGGATATGATTTGCGCCACTCATAAAGTTTCCATTCAGTATGACAATGCGTCAGCTGCATCACTATCTCTTGAAAAAAGAGAAACTGATGGCGGAAACAGGGATTTTATTTTGAAATATCGTCTGGCTGGTGATAAGATTGAATCTGGAGTTCTTCTCTACAAAGGGGATAAAGAAAACTTTTTCTGCATGATGATGCAGCCGCCACAGAATGTTACCAATGCGAATATCCCCCCAAGAGAATATATTTTTCTTGTTGATGTATCCGGATCGATGAATGGATTTCCACTGGAAATTTCCAAGGCACTCTTACGTAACCTGATAGGTGGTCTTCGTTCCAGTGATTGTTTCAATGTTGTACTGTTTGCAGGTGGTTCAACGGTCATGTCGCCACGGTCTCTTCCTGCAACAAAAGAAAATATCACCAAAGCAATTGATGTGATCGATAATCAGCAGGGTGGGGGTGGCACCGAACTGCTTTCGGCACTGGAAACAGCAATGAAACTGCCCCGTAGTGATGCTTCTTCACGGTCAATTATTGTCGTAACTGATGGGTATATCGGTTTTGAAGCAGACGCCTTTGAATTGATCCGAAAGAATCTTGATAAAACAAACGTGTTTGCCTTTGGAATAGGATCAAGTGTTAACCGGTTTCTCATAGAAGGGATGGCGCATGTTGGCGGTGGTGAACCGTATATTGTAACTAATCCGGAAAACGGGACAGAAATTGCAGAATCATTTAGAAAGTATATCGCCAGCCCGGTATTGACTCAGATCAAATGCAGCTACAAAGGATTTTCGGTCTATGATGTAGAGCCTGTTGCAATCCCTGATGTAATGGCATCACGGCCGATTATTGTCTATGGAAAGTGGAAAGGTGAGCCATCCGGAACAATTGAAGTCTCCGGATTTACAGGAGGGAAAGACATTTACACTCAGAAGTTCCCGATCGATAAAAAAATGGTATCAGAAAAGAACTCTGCACTAAAATATTTGTGGGCTCGTCAGAGAATCGCATTTCTTGGGGACTACAACAAGCTTGCATCAAGTGATGAGCGAATTAAAGAGATTACAAATCTTGGATTAACATATAATCTGCTTACTGAGTATACCTCATTTCTGGCAGTGGACAAGAGTATAAGGAATAAAACCGGTTCAGTGGAAACTGTTACGCAGCCACTTCCGTTACCAGAGGGCGTTTCTGATCTTGCTGTAGGTGGAATTGCACCAGCGTCACCATCGGTGATGTGTCCAAAACCGATGAAGATGCGTGTTAAATGTGCAGAGAGGGAATCTGAAAGACAATCAATGTCTTATAAGGTAGCTTCAGGCGTAAAAGAAGATGCATTACCGGTCGAGCAGGATAAGAAAGCTGAACCGGTAAAAGATGAGCAACTTGTAAAATTAGTTGCACCAGGTAATGTACTGTTAAATGGAAAAACTATTCTTTATTACTGGAATTTATCAATTGTATCAGCTATGGATGAGATTGAAGCGATAATTAATTTCAGTCTGAAAAACCGTTCGGTTAAAGTTGTTCTGATAAATACTGAGTTGATCGGGCAGAGTGTCGTTGAAAATGTGGTTGCTCAGGTCGCAGGAAAATACTCGCTGCCAAAAAACCTGATTTTTGTACACGATCCTCAGAAGTCATTACTAAAATATATGACACATTGCACTATGAATAATGGTGTATCAATTACATCGTTTACAGAAAACGGAATAGTGAAAAAATGCGTGAATGTTCCGGTTTCATTGTGGGGTACGACTTCCAGAGTGTTTGAACAGTTCAAAAAATAACACTATTGCACTTGGTTGGTGTTAAATAGTCTTGTTTGATAAGTGAATTTATAGTGCAGAATACGCAATCGCCTCTCTCACATTCGACGGGGCTCAGTGACCACCCCATCCCTCTCTCCACTCTTGGAGAAAGGGAGCAAGAAGATGCAATTTATTTTTCTTCCCCCTCTCCATTTCCAATGGAGAGGGGGACCGAGGCGGTGCACTGAGCGTAGTCAAATGTGGGGTGAGGCGATATGCGATCCACTGCGTTTTCTCACCTTAATAAAGTGATTACCCATATAATATCAGATTGGTTTCTGGCTGAAAATTGTTGCATGTACTATTTTAAAACCTGATAGGTATTTGAAGGGAATATAATGGGTAGCAAAAAGATTAAAGAAAAAAAGCCGGAAAGCCATCTCCATGGTGAATCTTTGGGCGAAGTGCACGGGTCAGTAAATACCAGGCAGCCAACGTTGTGGCGAAGAATATTCTCATTTATTGGGCCGGCATACCTGGTAAGTGTCGGCTATATGGATCCGGGAAACTGGGCTACTGATCTTGAGGGTGGTTCCCGGTTTGGATATGCGCTGATATGGGTAATACTCATGTCAAATATGATGGCGGTGTTGTTGCAGACGTTATCGGCTCGTCTTGGGATTGTGACAGGGAAGGATCTTGCACAAGCCTGTCATTCAGAATATTCAAAATCTGTATCATTTGTACTCTGGGTATTTTGTGAGATTGCTATTGCTGCCTGTGATTTAGCTGAATTACTGGGGACTATCCTTGGGTTGAATCTTTTGTTCGGTCTGCCACTTTTATGGGGTGCAGCTATTACTCTGTTGGATACCTTTCTGCTGCTGGCTATTGAAAAGCTGGGCATTCGTAAAATGGAACTGTTTATTGTTTCATTGATCTCCGTTATTGCAGGAGGATTCATTGTAAATCTTTTTCTGGCTCGTCCTGATTGGGGTGCGGCAGCAGCTGGACTTGCACCTTCGATACCAGATGGTTCATTGTATATAATACTCGGTATTATAGGTGCTACGGTGATGCCGCATAATCTGTACCTGCATTCATCACTTGTACAGACCCGACGTGTTTCACAAATGGTTGATTCAAAAGCTCAGGCATGTAAATACAATCTGTTTGATTCTACGATAGCATTAAACGCCGCGTTTTTTGTCAATTCGGCGATTCTCATTCTCGCAGCATCGGTATTTTACAAAAACGGAATTGTTGTTACTGAAATACAGCAGGCGTTCAAAATGCTTGAACAGCTCATCGGGACCAGGACTGCATCAATTGCATTTGGGCTTGCTCTTCTGGCTGCAGGTCAAAGTTCAACTCTGACCGGTACTCTGGCGGGACAGATTGTCATGGAGGGATTTGTAAAATTCAGGATCCGTCCGTTTTTCCGACGTTTAATCACCCGTTCAATGGCGCTTATTCCAGCTGTAGTCGTTATTTCGATTACCGGTGAGCATGGCACGTATCAGTTGTTAATATTGAGTCAGGTAATTTTAAGTCTCCAGCTTCCATTCGCAATCGTACCGCTGGTTCATTTCACCAGTGATAAGATAAAAATGGGTACGTTTGTTAACAGGGCCTGGGTCAAACTGCTTGCATGGATAACTTCAGCCATTGTCATCCTTCTTAATGCAAAACTGGTAAATGACACAATTTTAGAATGGTTGCATGATGGTTTTGCTGCGCCGGTTGCGGTGTTGATAATTGTACTGATCAGTGCAATCATGCTTTTTCTGTTATACCTGATTATAAAGCCTTTTATCTCTAAGAGTAAAGCATGGCATACGGAGAGTTATGATGGTGCCGCATCGGTGCTTCAAAAAGTTCAGACTCGTCCTGTAAAACATATCGTAGCAACTCTTGGACATGACAGTTCTGATGCAGAAATTCTAAGTAAAGCATTATCAACGGCAAAAGCCGAAAAGGCGCTTCTCACACTGTTACATGTCTCCGATACAGTTCCCAGCCAGATCTACGGATCTGAAATTTACGATGAACATACAAGAGCTGATGAACAATATCTTCTTGAAATAGCCCGCGAAATACGTGGTTCAGGAACTCCAACCGAGATATCACTTGCATTTGGTGATCCAGCTAAAGAAGTAATTAAATTTGTTACCACTCATGATGTTGATATGCTGGTAATGGGCTCTCACGGTCACCGTTTGCTTTCCGATATTCTCTTTGGCGAGACTGTCGATCCTGTGAGGCACAATGTTCATATTCCAGTATTAGTAGTTTAAGTTTTTACGTATGTTAATAAGCTACTGTTTTAAAAGTGTCGCAATGTGTAATTAATCTTCCTACGAAACCAAATGCCACTGGGTGTTGGTTAACAAATGTTGGGCGTCTATCTAACCTTGCTGACCCACCCCAAATCGCCTCGGGCGTCCATTAAGTAAATCATCTTAAAAAGATTCGATTTAAATCCAGCAATATTGCAATTAACATACATAATTGTAATTGGAATATTCGTTGCAAATGAATATCGTATATCCTCATCATCGCTGTCATATGCTTTATAATCAGCACAAGGATGTGCTGGTTTTTTTTGCAGGAGGTGGCGCATGGTACCGAAGTTCTGTTGTCGCTGGCTTATCATCTCTTTAGTAATAATTACCACAGTAAGTTCCGCTTCAATCGAAACACCGGAAAAAAAGGAACCATCCACAGGAAGTGTACTTTTCGGAATCAGTGTAATCGGGCTTGAGTTTGCAGGGTTGCCACTGCTTGATGTAAAGTATAACTACCGCAAGTTTCCAAAACTTGATAACCCGTTACATTACATCGAAGAAAAGGAACCTTTTATTGAGGATGAGCTCTGGCATTTTGTCGGTGCTTCGGCATTTACAGAGATTAATTACAGCCTTCTTCAGAATTGTTTTGGCATGGAGAATCCGTATCTGCTCAGCGGATTGATGACATTAACTTTCTGGACAGGGATGGAGTGTCTTGATGGTCTTTCCGGGAGTGGTTTTTCGGTAAGAGATGAACTTGGTAATGTACTGGGGGTGACCTTTTCACTTATAAAAATCAGATATCCGGGATTCCCGTTTAAAGTCAGAATAGGTATAAGGAATATCAAAAATTTTGCTACTGCAATGGAGAAAACAGTAAACGGTTCGATTCATCATCAACTTGGAAGTCAATATAATTTCATGAAAGTGGAACTGATTTACCGATTACCTGATTCCTATTTATATACAGGTGCCGCTGTAACACGAACTGAAAACCGGAAAGATCTATATGGTGTAACAGTAGGATTGGATGCTCTGGATTTTATTAATGATATCAATGAAGGATGGTGGAACAAACCTTTGGGATTTGTAACACGGCATTTTTCCACAGGAATCAGCTTTACCTGGTGGTTGAAGTGAGTTTTGTAAAGTTCATGCTGCTGGCGTTAATAAATGTAAGGTAGTTAATTGTTGTTATCAAGAGTAAATGTAAAAAATATATTTGTAATTCTACTGATAATACTTGTTATTTTCTGTAAAAGCTCAAAAGGGAATTCTGCCGGATTGATGGGAGGGTTTTCGTTCTCGTTCATTCCATCAAATGAACCGGAAAATTTCAATTATTTTGAATTACAAGGGATCTATTTCCAGAACGTTGCTCATCATAACGACAATATTGCTTTGATGATAGGTTATGGCGGAGCAATCGGTTTACTACACCATATAAATGAGAATTCACTTCTTATAAACGCCAAAATAGAAATCGGCCCATCGTTGTTTAATGATGTAGTAATGCCATTGTTTTCGACCGGGCCGGCTGTTATTACCAGGTACCGATTCAGCAATCATGATTTCGGGGGACCACTGACTTTTTTGACATCAGTTGGTGTTCGAATCAAACCAGTCTGGAAAATCAGTCTTACCTACAGGTTGCAGCATATGTCAAATGCGGATATTTTCCGGAAAAACCATCGTTTGAATCTGCATGTTCTTGAACTGAACTATCATTTTTAAAACGATATAGGTGCACTATTTGCTACCTGTAATAGTTAGAATGCTTATTTAAAATTAAATAATGAGTTGTATCTGAATTCTACAAATTGTGCATTAGCTCAATCATTTTTTTGATCTTAAAAAGTTTACTCTGTGCCGTGTTTGTCTGACTTCAAAATTGACAAAAAGTTTTTTCTTGAAATCGTTCCTGCCTATCCCGGACAGACAATTACCCATATATTTAATCAGTCGCTAATAGCTGCAATATTGAGGATTCTTACTTTTATTGCAAATGGTTGTAACTAAAAAGAGTACTTGGAAAAACTGTAATTTTGGAAAAATTGGTAAAAAAAGCAGATTGAGAAATGCAAACCACTAGTACTTCAATTTTGACATGTAATTAGTTCTCATTTCCTAACGAAAATACCAAGAGGTTTTCCAACAGGAAACACAACTCTGTTGAAAGTAGCATTAAGAACAGATGCCGCTGAAGCATAAAATGATAAAAGAGATATGATCAGTTCGGATGCACCAGCAACAGAAACAAATATTTCCACTTGAATTCCAAACCTGCTTAATAATAGACATAAAAACAGTATGTCAACAAAACAAAGTATTGTTAAAAGTATCTTAGGCAACGCAGTTGCGGCAATGGTCATATATGTTCCAAATATAAAATAACCGGTATATACAAGGCCTAGTTGCTTATCGTCAAATGTAGATGATAGTGTCTGGCCAAAAACTCCCATTTTGATCAACCATGATAAGGCGTTAGCAAACCAGAATAGAGCAAATGCGCCGAATGCAGTAGCTCCAAAGGTGTTATTACGTTGGGATTCACCAAAACATGCAAACAGTTGTCCAAAAGCCCCGAGAAAAATCGCCCATGGAACAAGAGCTGAAAAACCAGTTGTAAAACCTAGTTTTTCACTAGATGCTGCAAAGGTAACAATCGCCAGTCCGAACAATCCTAATGCAGATGGATCGGCATTGATTATGTAAACATCATGAGGATTAGGCTGAGAAGGAATCGGTGATTTAATCGACCTTGCGTCAAAATTTGTATCTTCAGGTCTCATATACTTACCTCATTGTAGAGTTACTATGGCAAGATTCGCCATTACCATTGCAATTCCTGCTCCAGAAGTCATTTGGTATGTTTAAAAAGTTATAACAGGACAACGATTGGCGTATTCATTGCTGATAAAGATATCCATGTTCCTCATTGTTATTTCGGATTTGCTTTTGACCATTCAAATTTTTACCAGACCAAAATAGAATCAGTTTTCGGAAGTTTTTGAGAAAGAGTAATAAATGAAACCAGACGTAAGCCTCCAATTATTAGTTGAAAAAGCATCAGAACATAAAAAACAACTCAGACTCGATGAGAAGATAGAAATTATTTATGGCTCAGCCACATGTGAAAATGCTTCAGGTGCTGCGAATGTTGAGAAGCTATTTCGCAAACTGATAACCGAAAGTAAAATGACCAATGTTGTCCTGAAACGCCGAGGTTGTACAAGTCACTGCAGCTGGGAGCCGGTTATTACCATACAACAACCTGGAAAATCACCGGTGCATTACCACAATGTTAATGAGCAGCTCTGTCGGGATATTTTTAATTTACACATTATATCGGGGCAGCTACTGGATGGTAAAACGTTTAATCTTGCAGGTGATAGCACAGGTTCCCCAAATCAGAACAGAGTCGCATTACGTAATTGTGGTGTTGTCGATCCGGAAAGTCTTGATGATTATGTGCTCCACAATGGATTTCGAGCTCTTACCAAAGTCCTTGAGAAAGGTGATCCGAACTGGCCGATTGAAGAAGTTATGCGTTCAAATTTACGAGGACGAGGTGGAGCCGGATATCCATCTGGTCTGAAATGGAAAAGTGTTGCTGAAAATACAGAAGATGTAAAATATCTCATTTGCAATGCAGATGAAGGTGATCCGGGTGCATTTATGGATCGTGACATGCTCGAAAGTGATCCTTTTTCCATAATTGAAGGAATGTTGATTGTTGCATTTTCGATAGGAGCGAAGCAGGGGTATTTTTATATCAGATCCGAGTATCCGCTTGCAATTACCAGGGTTGATAAAGCACTTGCACTCTGTCGTGAAAATGGCATCCTTGGAAATACAGTCCTTGGTTCAACATTTATATGTGATATTGAAATTCGCCCGGGTGCCGGTGCTTTCGTTTGCGGAGAAGAAACCGCATTGATCGCTTCTATTGAAGGAAGGCGAGGATGGCCACGGATACGACCACCATATCCTGCAGAATCCGGACTATGGGGTAAACCGACTGTGATAAACAATGTGGAAACATTCGCAAATGTACCTGTTATTATGGAACATGGTGCAGATTGGTTCTGGAAAATTGGAGGTGCTAAAAGCGGGGGAACGAAGGTATTTGCACTTTCGGGGAAAATTGAAAATACCGGCCTGGTTGAAGTACCAATGGGTACGTCATTAAGGGAAATTGTTTATGACTATGGTGGTGGTGTTCCTGATGGTAAAGCTCTGAAAGCAGTTCAGACTGGCGGACCTGCCGGTGGATGTATACCTGCCGAAAAA
>JBNKZD010000200.1:0-8775 GCA_050301235.1 Chitinispirillaceae bacterium
TTTTATCTAGCAGCAGCTCACCCAATTGATACAATATTGTATCGTGATTGAAGCTATGTGATGAATCTGGAAAACAGAAAAGAATAAAGTGTAATAATAACAAATTTAAAGAGAGGATATGTATGAACCGCATTGCATCGATAGTTTTATCTGGCGCGGTCTTTCTGGTTACCTCGGTATTTGCAGTCGAGTGGCAGAAGGAGAGCGAAGCTTTTGAATTCCCTGTTGCATCTGTAAAATATTCAAGAAATACATTAAAGAATGTTTTTCTTTCTGGTGGGAAAATGTGTGGGAAAAATATAATGCTGTTCAAGTACACCCTGCCATCTGATGTTGCCGGCGAACTTGAGATTTACTCTATAAGTGGAGTTAGATTGGCAGCTCTTCCAATTGCAAAAAGGTCAACGAGCATTATATGGAAAACAGCACTAAAACACACATCTGGCACTTATACCGCAGTACTCAAAACAGCGGATTTTCAGAAATCCGTACGCTTTGTAATCGCAAACTAAGGATGAATATATAATGAAAAACAAAATACTTTTAGTTGCTTCTCTGATTGGATCTCTGTTCGCGGTCAGTAACGCAGATCTTTCTGCGGTGACTGTACCTGTCGAAATGCTTCATGCTCCGGGGGCTGGGTTGGGGTATATGGGGAAAGTTACGTATAAACTGGTTATTGATACGACAGACCTTGGTTTTTATCAATTTGATTCTGTAGTTGTCAGTCTTGAAATTGTTCCTGCCAGTGGTGGTGCTGCATTGACCCTTGATGCTGTAGAGGGTGCAGTGGGTGCGGTTCACATTCTTCCCAGGCAGCCCGATCGCGATATTTTCTTCAGATACAAAGGTGCAGCACCTTCTGGAAAATATAAAGCAGTTGTAAAAGTTACAGCACTGGAATCTGAAGTTCTAAAGAAAACAAAAGCTATGTGCAATGAGGCTACAGTGGCACAGATGGTTAAATTGTTCAGCGGTACACCGACTCCTGGATCAACAGAGTCAGAAGCTTCCTTTTTTGAACAGGTTGGAATCACGACTGCTTCAGGAAGTCTGAAGAATATTCGAACTGCTGATGGACCACATGGAGTAAATGTACGACAAGAGAATGGCTGGGCAACCAGTTTTCCAACCTGTGGAGGACTTGCTTGTACCTGGGATGTTAATGCTGCTTACGAAGAAGGCGTTGCAATGGGTGAAGAGTTCAGAGCTAACAGCCGCAACGTTTGTTTAGGTCCAGCCATGAATATTGTTATGAACCCAATGGGGGGGCGTTCATTTGAGTACTATAGTGAAGACTCATATTTAGCCGGAAAAATGGCTGCTGCACATGTGAAAGGCCTTGCTGCTAGAGGGGTTATCTCCGCAATCAAACATTTTGCTGTTAACAATAAAGAAAACGATCGTTCTAATATGTCTGCTCAGATTGATGAAAGAAGCCTGCATGAACTTTATTTACCCCAGTTTAAAGAATGCGTTGTAAAGGCCGGTGCTCTGGGTGCGATGACAGCTTATAATAAAATTAATGGTCAATACTGCAGTGATAGTAAATATCTTGTTGAAGACCTCCTTAGAAATACCTGGGGTTTTCTTGGGTACACTATGAGTGACTGGGATGCGCTTGTAAATGATGCTTCACTTGGTGATGCAGTTAAATATGGTGCAGATCAGCTTTTACCAAAAATCAGATATGGGGAAAGTCATTTCAGTAATGCAGTATATGCCCGGAAAAAAGCAAAGCATATTATCTATGCAAACGGAAAAGTAGGTCTTCTTGATGGTGCTTACAACCATGAAGCATATAAGAGCACATTCAGGTCTGCAGAGCATAAAGCATTAGTACGGAAAATCGGAGCTGAAGCACTTATCCTTGCCAAGAATGATGGAAATATTCTTCCAATACCAAAAGCTGGTAAGAAAGTTTTTATTACAGGTGCGAAGTACATCGCTGCAACATCAGCCGACCCTCAACGTCAAAGTCAGTATAATGATAAGTTTGAGCACCAGGTAGCACGGCTAGGTGGTGGAGATTCTTACATCTGGGAAAGTTCACTTGTTAAAGTCCCTGAAGAAGATCGTATCAGCCCGGAACGTGGTATCAAAGAATATTTGACAGCACTTGATCTCGATGGAAAAACAACTATCGTTGATAATATGTACAGTGCAGATTACATCATTGTGGTTACAGGTGTTCATGGTGAAGGTGAAAATGTTGATAGGCCAAATCTGAACGTTTTTGAAGACGCTCTGGTCCAACAAGCACTAGCTGTTACTACAGCAAAGACGGTAGTTCTTTTCTCGGGTGGTGCAGCAGCTGTGGCTGGAAACTGGTCTAAAGCTCCGGCGGTTCTTATCTGTTTCGGTCCCGGTCAGCAGCAAGGATTGTCAATTGCAGATGTACTTTTCGGTGATGTATGTCCAGGTGGTAAATTAAATATGACGTTTCCGAAGACTCCGTCGCAGACTGCAAATTTCCAGTATGATGCAGGAACGGTTAATCTTAAATACGGTAAACCTGCAGAAGCACATGGGTACTTTAAAGTAGATTATATGGGTGAAGAACCGTTGTTTGCATTCGGGCATGGCTTAAGCTATACAACTTTTTCATATTCAAATCTTCATGTATACCCCTCAAAAATTAAAAAGGGTGATCGAATCTATGTCACTGCAGATATATCGAATACTGGAACTATTAAAGGTGACGAAGTAGTTCAGCTATACCTTTCACTTCCAACTGGGGTGGTACCGGTTCGCAAGCAGGATCTCAGAGGGTTTAATCGCATTTCACTTGATCCAGGTCAAAAGAAAACGGTTACTTTTACACTTGATCCGGAAGACATGGCATATTTTAAAGTGGGTACAAAAGAGTTCGATGGTACTGGTGCATGGGAAATCCTATCAGGAAATTACAAGGTGCGCGTAGGTACATCATCGAAAATTACTCCCGCACCTCAGGAACCATCTCTTAGCAGTTCGTTCACTGTTGAATAATTCAAAGCCCTTAATTGGGCTTTCCTTTTTTAATGTATCTAAAACACTGTACATTTTGGTGTACAGCGTTTGTTATGTAAAATTCTGATTTAAAAAAAATAAAAGCATTAAAAAATCTGCTATGAGATAAATTCCTCACTATATTAATTGGAAATTTTTTAGAAGGGAAAAAAATGCGCCAACAATTCAAATTGTTCATGTGTTTCTTAGCTGCTATATTTGCAGCAAGTAGTAGTGCTGTTGAGCTGCACACTGTAAATGAAGACTTTAAACTTGACCTGAAAGGATATGGTTCCTTTTATTGCGGTCAGGTTGTTCGTGGCACTGGTATTCAGGGGTCTGGTCCAGTTGACCAGATCTGGACAGAAAATGCTTACGGTAATTTACTTCTTGATGTTCATTATCAGGAAAAACTCCAGATAGTTCTTGGTATTGAAGCTGAAACGAAATTCTCATGGCCGATGGAAGCACAGTTTTCAGTAACCAAAACTGCTCGTCCTGAAGTATGTCTTTTAGAATCGTATGGAAAGTACATGCTTAAAGGATCGGATGCTTCTTTTGATGTTACTGCGGGTGTGTTTAAGTTTGGTTATAATAAGGATATTCGAAACCTTGGGGGGTTCATGTTTAAATCGGCAACTTACCCGGCGTATGTTGTCACTGATTTTGATGAACCAAGAGCAAAATTATTAGGTCTTAAACTAAGCAACAGCCTTTTGGGTAATAGTTTTACACATGACCTTCTTCTCACATCTGAAACTGTTTTTTATCCCGCTATGGACTGGTCACTTTCGTATCTGTTCAATTACGATTTTTTTAATAAAGGTCTGGTAAATTTTGGAGCTGGATTCAGCTCTGCACATTTGTTGTCTGTGTATAAGAATGAAGGTGCAACGACACCAAAAGTCACTGGTGAATGGGGTACCCAATATATCACAGAGGATGGTGATACTGCATTTTATACTTTTAAAGGCAGTAAACTTATGACAAAATTGTCCATTGATCCGTTAGCTTTCAGAAGAGACCGGTGCCCATACTTCGGAAAAAATGATTTGAAAATGTATGCAGAACTGCTCATTGTTGGCTTGAAATCATATCCTGATACAACTGCTTTTGGTAAAGATAACCCATCATATTCAGATTGGAAAGAAAAATCAATTGTAACTTTTGGATTTAATCTGCCAACCTTTAAAATCCTAGATGTACTTAATCTTGAGATGGAATATTGGGGAACAAAATACTATAACGACTACAGGGCTCTTTACATCGAAGCTGGAAAACCACTTGCTCCTGGACAGAATGCTAATGTTAAAGAGGCAAAATGGAAATGGTCAGTTTATTTGAAAAAATCATTACTTAATGAGCGCGTTGCCTTAATAGCGCAATTTGCAAGAGATCATATGCGTTTGTTTGACTCCTATTACGATCATGCTAACCACCGCGAAATGTTAGTGGAACCAGGTAACTGGTGGTGGGTTTCAAAAGTCAGTTTTAATTTTTAAAGCTAATAATCAACAGGCAAATGGAGAACTTATGAGATACAGTTTATTTTTTACCGTTATTGCGATGTGTGCCGGGACACTTTTTTCAGAGCCGGCTTTTATGGTGGGAATCAACGGAAATGCTACCAGCATTACCGGAAGTGATACAAATGTGCAAAGCAGTGCGATGCGCTCTGGTCTAGGTATGAAAATCGGTTTCGAACAAAATTTCTCAAAACATTTTTCGTTGATTATTGGTGTTGGATTTGATTCTCGCGGTGAGCAGAACACACTATCAAAGGACCTTACACCAACTGTCAGACAGGAAATTGTTGAAAATATCGACATGCTCAGTTTACAAGTTCCAGTTCTTGCACAATTCAATATGCCACTTGGCTTTTTACGTGTCAGTCTATTTGGTGGACCAGATCTTGGGATTTTTCTTAATGGTGAAAAACATCGTGAGAAGAAAGTATACGTATCCGCTACGAATGATCAACCCGCCAGAGTTGATGTGACAAAGGACACTGTCAATTTTTCACGTGATATAAAAATGCTTGATTGTGGATTGACTGCTGGTATAGGTTTGGAACTTAAAACAGGCAATATCGGTTCTGTATTCTTTCGCCCAAGCGCTTATATTGGTCTGCTTGATATCCTTCAAACCGGCCACGATAAAGAAAATAATGCTAACCTCAACGGAAAACATCAGGCATTCAGTCTTGCTGTAGGGTACAAGTTCAATATTAATCCCAAGATGACCAGTGCTGCTTCATACAAATCTTCAAAGAAAACATCCTCAACCGCCAATGCAGATAGCGGATACGATGCTGACAACTACAAAACAGCATCTTCATCACAGGAAACCTCTTCGCAGGAAAGCACCCCTGTGAGTGATCCTGATCTGGAAGTTGATGATCTGGAATAATTAATTGGCTATTGCGGAAGTGGATTCCCGGGAATGATCTGCACCAGATACTTATCAACCGGGATACACAGAATTCCATCGATTTTAATACGCTCTTTACCCCTGTACAAAAGTATGGGGGTGCATTCCGGGTAATCTGTTACAAAACTTTTTAATGGTGTAAGGTTTTCAGGACGAACTCTGGCTGAGTTTTTAACTTCTATTGCGAAGAAATGACTGCTCCCGTAAACGATAAAGTCAACTTCTGAACCAGCTCTGGTTCGCCAGTAGTAAATTTTTTCATCTGAAATGCTATAGTCCACCCAGGCTTGAAGATGTTGCAGCACAAGTCCTTCTAAACCTTGACCACCAATCTCTTCCGGTCGGTCAATTAATCCTGTCGGACGGAGAGTTCGAAAAACACCTGCATCAAAGAAATAGAATTTCTCATGTGCGACAAGCGCCCGTTTAGCACGTTTAGAAAAGACGGGAATTTTCCATGCAATGAGTAGATCGTAAAGAATATCGATAAAACCAGCAACTGTTGAGCGCTTGACTTCACACTCCCTTGCTATATCAGAAAGGTTCAATGTGCTTGCATGTGAAAATGATATAGCTTCCAGAAAGCGGGTAAATTGATCAAGATTCCGTACAAGTCCTTCAGCTTTTATCTCATGCTCCAAATATAAATGAATATAAGCATCAAGAGATTCCTGCGGAGAGTTCGAGGAATAAATTACTGGTAGAAGCCCATATTGGAGAGCTGCATCTACCGAAAATGATGAACCAAGTTCAGCTGCGATAAACGGATGCATTTTTTTTACAATCGCACGACCTGCCAGAAGATCCACACCTTCCCGTTTCAGTTTTCGAGCACTGGATCCTGTGAGGATAAATTGATGATCTCGATTTTCTTCAATAATTTTGTGTACGATATGCAGTAATTCAGGAATCCGCTGAATTTCATCAATAATTATATGCTTAAAGGTGCTATTTGCTGCGACAACATCAAGAAGTCGTTCTGGTCGGGCAAGAAATGAACGGTATGTGGATGTTTCAAGAAGGTCGAGCCAGAGTGCCTGTTTGTATTGTTGGTGTAACCATGTAGATTTTCCTGTTCCACGTGGTCCAAGAAGAAAAAAATGCTGCTCAGGGGCATTTTGGAGGCGTTGTAGTAGTTCCATATAGGAAAAATAACATTAATTCCGTCATTTTGCAACTCAAATTAATGGAGCTGCTGTCATTTTGAGACTCAAATTAACGGAACCACCGTCATTTTGCATTTGCTCGTGAGAAAAAATAGCCGAACCAGGTTTTGTATCAGAAGATTCAAGATTCTGGAACGTATCATCTCTAAACCTCAACTTTAACCTCAAACTCTGAACCCTGAACCTATCCTACCTTTTTACACCCATTTTTCTGGTGTAAACCCGTTCCTGACCGTTTGCTTCCTTAAAACGCATCTTTATCAAATAGGTGCCAAGACCGACCATACGCTGATTACGGTTTTTACAGTCCCAGAGAAAGCCATAGTTAGTTGAATCTGTGGAACTGTTGTTGGCCTTCTTCATTTTTATAATGGTAACAAGATTACCCACAGCATCATAGATATAACCGGTTCCATACTCGTCGATGGTACCAGGCGTTTTTTCCAGTTTCGCAGTGGAACGAACTGCAATCAGCATCCCGTTATTATTATTATTATTATTATTAAAAACGTTACTGTACATAGTTTTAATCTTTTCAGAGAAACCCTCACTGTTGTTAGGAGTGAATGGGTTAGGGGTGATATGGATCGTTAAAGTATCCGGTGGGGGAACATAACTATCTTCAATAGTGACTGTCGCAGTAGACTGATTTTTATTTATATCGTAACGTATCTCTCTGCTATTAAATTTGTCCAGAAGTGTGAGTGTGACATTTTCGGTTGGTTCATTGATAATAGTGTCGTTCACCGGGGTAATCGTGACCGTGACTGACTTTTCACCATCTTTGAATGTTACTGAATCCAGTGCGGAGATGGTATAGTCATCCAAATAAGTCGCGGTTCCATCTTTTGAAAAGTAAACAGTCACGCTCCCGTTTGTATTGTTTCTGGAAAAAGTAATGGTACCGGTGTCGGCATCTTTTTCTTTCGCGACAGCGTCGGTCGCCTGTATTGAAATTGTGTAGTAAGTAGTGTCTGAACAATCAAGTGCAATTCCCTCGGACATCGCATGATTATCAGAGCGGATTACAGTAAAGGAGATCGATAAAGACGTATCTTTTTGAATGTTCAGTGAATCATCTTTGACACTGTATTTTACTGATATGTCAAAATATGTCAGGCTGTCATTGAGTTTCAGGTTTTCCCCTAAATTAAAAGTCGAACTATCAATAATTGTTGTGTAGTTCTTATTATTAATAGTTAGTGTGGTCGGCTTTTGTTTTACATTTAATATTAACGGGTTAAAAATATTTTTCATTGCCAGATTCATCAAATCGTCAAAGTTGGTTTGAATTGTCCAGAGTTGACTTGAAGAGTTTGATGATGAGTAGTTATTGGTCTGGATGTTACTGGTCATTGTTTGCAGACGCGCAGGTGCTCTTCCATTCTTATTGTTTGTAAAATAGACGGTGAATGTTGTCGGTACATCTATTCCACGTTCGAAATAGTTTTCAGGTGTCGGAAATGTTGTCTGATTCGCATCTCCGTCAGAAAAAAAAATGATGTATTGATTTTCTTTGGTATAAGTTGACGATTTCATAGCCTCTTTAGCTGCATCAAAAGCGATATTGATATGTGTTCCTGAATGGCTGTTAAAATCCCTGCCCGTCGGTTGATATTCCAGGTCTGTAGTCCAGGTTGTATCTCCAAACCATTCTGATATGGGGAATTTTTTTGTTTGCAGAATATATTTCAGGTACTCAATGCCGGACATACCGTTTTTCTGTTTTTTATTCAATTGCATAAGGGGAACATATGCCTGCTCTCTAACATCCTGGGGGACATCGAAATCATCAGGCATCTCTTTAAACATTGAATCGTCCTTTGAGTTGAAAAAGAGCTTGTTATCAAACACTACAAGACCAACTTCCGCAGCAGGAAATGTTTTATTGATGGTATCAAGAAGTGCTTTTGTAACCTGAAAACGGGAACCATCCATATCGATTCCAGTATATGACTCTGAACCCATCATGCTGGGTGAATTATCGATTATAAAAACAATTGATGGTGGCATTCCATTATTATTCTGAATTGTGGTCAGAGGCATGCACACCTTAAAATCAGGAGCAATCGAAACAACGCTTTTTGGAACATAAACGGTTTTGCCATTAAAATTTTCGGGACAATTCTGGAGTCTAAATTGGCAGATTGAGTCTGCCATTAGCAGTGATGGCATCACAAGGGTAAAC
>JBNKZD010000201.1:0-3284 GCA_050301235.1 Chitinispirillaceae bacterium
AGGGTGCAGGAAAAGCGCTCTTTGATGATTTCCAGCGCCTGGAACGGACTCTTCATATGTATAGAGACGCCTGGAATGGTACTCTGACTGTAAAATGCAGACTTGGTGATGAAACTGAAGGGTGGGAGGAGCAGTTCATAAAACGTCTAAATCTTTTCGCTCAATGTGGTATCGAAGGAGTCTGCGTGCATCCGAGGTTTTCCGGGGATAAACTGAAACGTCCGGCACGATTGAAACTGATGAGCTGGATACGCAACCATACAAAACTCCCGCTTATTGCCAATGGAGATATCGGTCCCAAAGAATGTAATGAGCTTTTTGCTGCTGGTCAGGTTGATGGAGTGATGATCGGCAGAATGGCAATTGTAAAGCCCTGGATTTTCAGTTATATTTCAAATGGCAGTATAGAGATCAGCTATAAAGAGGTCTGGGAACGATTTTATACCTATGTCCTTGATGATTTCCCACCGGAAAAAGCTATTGGTCGAATTAAAGAGTTCAGTTTCTGGTATGCTAAAAACTTCTTTTTTGGACATGAGTTTTACCGAAGCACCCACTCCGCTCCGGATCTTGAAACCCTTCGCAACCGTGCATTAGCATTTCTTGATGCAAATCCAACGCTTGAAAAAAGTGAATGTTGATTCAATATCAGGTATGCGCATCTATTAATTTTTCTCAATCAGTATAAACAGTTTTTTCATTCAGGAGATAGAAATGAGAATTTTTTCAGGAATAAAACCATCAGGTACTATTCATATAGGGAATTATCTGGGTATGATTCGCCCTATGGTTGAAGCACAGAATAGAGGCGAACTATTCTGTTTTATTGCCAATCTTCACGGCCTTACCACCTTGTTTAACGCCAGGGAGATGTTCCAGAATACGCACAATGCTTTTATCGAACTTCTGGCACTGGGAATTGACCCTGATAAATCCCTTCTCTGGGTGCAATCTGATGTTCCGGTAGTAATGGAACTCACCTGGTATCTTAGTAATGTCACTCCAGTAGGTTTGCTTGAACGTTGTCATGCCTACAAAGATGCAATTGCTAAGGGTATCCCACCAAACAATGGTCTTTTCTGCTACCCGGTGCTTCAGGCAGCAGACATTCTGGCATTTCAGTCTGATGTAGTGCCTGTGGGAAAAGATCAGAAACAGCATATTGAAGTTTCTCGCGATATTGCGATAAAATTCAATATGACTTATGGTGAAGTATTCACAGTTCCTGAACCTGAAATAGAAGAAGCAATTGCGGTTATTCCTGGTACTGATGGGCAGAAGATGTCGAAATCGTATGATAATATCATTCCTGTGTTTGGTGAAGAAAAAGCTATACAGAAGAGAATCATGGGAATAGTGACTGATACCACACCTGTTGAAGCACCGAAAGATCCTGATAAAAGCACCATTTTTGCTATTTACAAACTGTTTGCAACACCAGAGCAGACAAGTGCACTTGCAGACAGGTTTAGAGCCGGTGGAATGGGTTACGGTGATGCGAAAAAGGAACTATTTGAAATGTTATGGAACTATTTTGCCCCATTCAGGCAGAAACGCAAGGAGCTTGAAGCAAACCTTGACTATGTTGCTGAACTTCGTAAAAAAGGGAAAGAGCGTGCTGAATCAGTCGCCATGACTACAATAGAGAAAGTGAGAAAATTAGTAGGTATTACAGGATAAAATTATCATCATAAATAAAATAAGGAGTGCTCGATGTCTGTAGAAAAATTCGAAGATGTAAGCGTGGTGTGCAAAGCTAATGTATATTTTGACGGTAAAGTGATCAGCCATACAATCAATTTCAAGGATGGCAGTAAAAAAACAATCGGACTGCTGTATCCTGGTGCCTACACATTTAATACCGGTGTACCTGAAAAAATGGAGATTATCGCAGGTGAATGCACAGTTAAAGTGAAAGGTGAAACTGCAACAAAAGTCTATCAAGCGGGTACAGCCTTCAATGTTCCCGGAAACTCATCCTTTGATATTTCAATCGCAGGCGGTATAACAGAATATATCTGTTCATTTGAATGATGTTGATTGAGCATAAAGTATAAAAATGATAGAATAATATTGTTTTTATACTTACATTCGCATTCACCCGGGGGATTCGTGCGTATTTACTATTCGTAATATCATATACAATAAAAGATCGCTATCGATAGATACCGCCGGAAGGTATAGGTATGTATTTAATATCAAACCGTATTCTTCACTTTTTTTTTGTAGTATCCATTTGTTTTATAATCCAGGGTTGCGGATATCTTAGTCTGATCTCCCGTCAAAGAGTACTTGAGTCCAGGATTAAAACATCTCCTTCAGTTGCGCTTAAAAAGGAGCTTAACCCTGACCGTTGCTACACATTGTATGGTACAATCAAATCAGTACTTCTTGACAAAACACCTGTAGCGATTGCCGCGTTTTCATTTCAGTATGGAAAACAGGAACTTGTAGATTCTCACATAATGAGTGGTGAAGGATACTATTCACTGTTCCTTCCTGAAGGACGATTTTTTCTCTACACATTTACCGATCTTAATCACGATAACAGTTTTGGAATTGATGAGTGCACCGGAATTTACAAAGACGAACTTATTTTATCTGATTCAATTTACTTTTCAAGAGTTGCAGGTGGAATTGATTTCAAGATCTCTCCCCGACCAATCAGTGTCAATCTTGAACCATTTAAACTTTCCGTTCCAGTTAATTTCCATGCCTCCGATTCAAAGCCATTTCCACCAGGAACATTACGATCACTAGATGATCCTGTATTTTCAAAAGATGTAGCAATGAAAGGCGTGTTTTCCCCCTCTGAATTTCTTCACATTGCACCGATGTATTTTTATGCAATAAATAAATGGAATGAAAAAAAAATCCCTGTTGTTTTTGTACATGGTTACAGTGGCCATCCGCAGGAATTCAGGTTCATTACAAATCATATTGACACAACAAAATTTCAACCCTGGTTTTTCTATTATCCATCAGGACAAAGACTCGACAGATCTGGTGAAGTGTTTTATGAAATTTTTCTTTCGGGAAATATAATTAAACTTCGTCAGAAGCGACTTGTTATATTTGCACACAGCATGGGAGGTCTTGTCGCCCGATATGCACTGAACAGGTATAGTAAAAGAAATCCAACCGAAGATCAAATCGATTATATCTCCGCAAGTACTCCATATGGAGGTAATACAGAAGCTGAATCTGCTATAAAAAATATGCCTGCAGTGATCCCATCATGGCTTGATCTCTCAGCAAGCTCCCCCTTTATCAAGGATCTCAAT
>JBNKZD010000202.1:0-16809 GCA_050301235.1 Chitinispirillaceae bacterium
AAATAACAGGTATCTTTTAAAAAAATCCAGATGTTCGTGCAGTAACACAGCTATTTCAAAAGATGCGGACTCTTTAAATGTGTATTTACAACCTACTCCAACTTTACAGACCAGCCATTCCGAAATAAATGCACTTGCCCAAAAATTGTCAAAGAAATACAAGTCTGTCTGTGATAAAATTGCAGGATATACTTCTTACGTTTCAGTATCCATTGAGGATCGTAACACAGCGACATTTTCGAGTGCATTGGAAACACTTCGAGCTGGTTTTGGTGATTGTGGCGAGCATGCGGTCTTACTTGCTGCTCTGTTGCGTGCATCGGGAATTCCAGCCCGTGTGGTTCTCGGACTTGTCTATATGGAGCCCTTAAAAGGATATTATGGTCATGCCTGGGTGATGGCTTTTGATGGAAGTGACTGGATCTTTGCAGATCCAGCTCATAATGTTTTCCCAGCCTGCACCAATCGTATTCCATTACTCATTGATGATTCCGGACAGCAGATGATTAAGATAATAAAAATGCTGGGAAAAATTTCCATAGAGTAATTTACTGATCCATTTTATTCTTGAGTTTCTCCATCACATTGTCAAAATCATTCGTGTTGATTCATTCTCTGTTATTAAAGGATTCATTTTATTTTCAAGCCTGAATCAAAATCAAACAGATTAAACTTTAATAAGTGATGATCAGAAAAAATGAATTACTTATTGCACCGGCATTACAATACACTTATATGCGAACTTGCCTACTTTTTTCTGACAGACACATCAATCCAGTTCAGATACTCCTGATTACCACCAGTGATCGGGAGTGCTACTATGCAGGGACATTCATATGTGTGGAGTGATTTAACCCTGTCGGTGAGGTCTGAGAGCAAGTTCGCACGTGTTTTGGCAATAAGTATTACTTCTTTATCTTCGCAGAGTGAATTATTCCAGAAATAGATTGATTCCATTCCATCGATGATATTCACACAAGCTGCAAGATGTTCCTCAACCAGGACGCGTCCAATCGAACGTGCCTGTTGTTTATCATGGGCTGTAATATAGACGAATAGCATGTTGTTCAATATACCTAATGGGTGAACGAATAATTATGAAGACTATAGGTTACATCAGGAGTGTAATTTTTCCTGAGTTGTAATCATATCTCCAAGAGCTTTCATTGGAACTGGCTTTTCAAAAAACACAGCATCGAGTTTCTGTAATTTTTCTTCAGCAATTTCCGAGACATATCCGGAGATCAGCACTTTTTTGACTTTTTTAGGAAGGTGTTCCATTAACTCAATACCGTTATATTTTGGCATTTTATAGTCAGTGATAAGAACATCCACAGGATTCTTTGATAAATATACTTTAGCTTCCGCTGAATCATTGAAAGTGTGAATGTTACTGTTTTTTGAGGAACACTCTATAAACGTCTTAATAAGCTCTGTAATCTGAGCTTCGTCATCAACGATGACTACTTCCAGTCTTTTACCCATTATGAAAGCCTCTTTTATAAACATAATTGTTTCTCATTATACCATGGTATTAAATCACGTGCAATTAATTTTATATATTTGAATATCGAAAAGATGGTAATTGTACAAATTATGTAAAAATAATTCAAGAGTTTTTTAAATATTTCGATGCTAACAGATCATTTCATATATTTTATGAAACTTTTACAATAATTACAATTCGTTTTAAGAATTAGAACAGATATTAATGAAACCAGAGATATTACGGCCTTCTATAAAATACAATTCAGGCTTACCTGTAGTTCAAAAAAAAGATGAAATTATCTCTGCGATAATCAATAATCAGGTTATTATTATTGCAGGTGAAACCGGTTCGGGCAAGACAACGCAGTTACCAGTTATTTGTCTGGAAGCTGGCAGGGGAATCCATGGTAAGATCGGGTGTACACAACCGCGACGAATTGCTGCGATATCCATCACAAATCATCTTGCTCAACAGTTAGGAACAACAGTTGGTTGTGAAGTAGGTTATAAAATAAGATTTAACGATATGGATTCTGATTCCACGTGCATAAAATTCATGACTGATGGAATTCTTCTTGCAGAGATGCGTCAATCACCACTTTTAAGAGAATATGACACACTAATCATCGATGAAGCCCATGAGAGAAGTCTCAATATTGATTTTATTTTAGGTTATTTGAAAAAGATCGTTCATAAACGACCAGATCTGAAGGTGATTATCTCTTCTGCGACAATCGATACCACACTTTTTTCCAAAGCATTTGATAACGCACCTGTTATTGAGGTATCGGGGCGGGTTTACCCCGTTGAGATTTTTTACAGAGATTTCTCTTCAGAAGAGGTTGAACTTCATTATGTTGATGATACAATTCAGGCGGTGAAAGATGTTTATGATCTTGATAACCATGGTGACATTCTCATATTTCTTCCTACCGAACGGGATATCCGTGAAGTCTGTAACAGAATTCACGGGCTTAAGCTGTTGAATTCAATCGCTTTACCTCTATTTTCACGATTGAGCAGGTCTGAACAGGAGCTGATTTTCAAGCCAAATGAAAAAAGGAAAATTGTTGTAGCAACCAATATTGCCGAAACATCGATTACTGTTCCTGGTATCCGTTATGTCATTGATAGCGGACTTGCACGCGTTCCTGAGTACGCTCCCCGTTTACGTACTAATCGGCTTCCAATTGTTCCGATTTCAAAGGCATCAGCAGATCAACGTAAAGGACGCTGTGGACGTGTCATGGATGGTGTCTGTATACGTCTCTATACAAAAGAGGATTATTTTTCGCGTGTTGATTTTACACTTCCGGAGATACGAAGATCAAATCTTGCTGGTGTCATTCTGACTATGATCGCTTACTCACTTGGTGATATTGATACGTTCCCTTTTCTGGAACCACCTTCAAAACAGGCTGTTGCAGAAGGGTATGTGCAGCTTCGGGAATTAGGAGCGCTTGATAGCAATAGAAAACTTACTGAGTTGGGAAAAAAAATCTCACGTCTTCCGATAGATCCGCATGTTGCGGCAATGATTATTGCTGCCCGTGATGAAGGTGCGTTACGTGAAGTTAAAATAATTGCCGCAGCACTCTCGGTTGTTGATCCACGTGAACGTCCTTTCGAGAAACGCAAAGAAGCAGATACGATGCACAAGCGTTTTACCGTTCCAGGATCGGATCCACTAAGTCTTGTTCGTTTATGGGATGCGTATCAGGATGAATGGAAAGAGTTGAAGACACAAAACAAAATGCGACAGTTTTGTGCAGAACATTTTCTTTCCTTTACTCGAATGCGTGAGTGGCATGATGTTCATCAATTGATCGATGATGAGTTGAAACGGATGAAAGGATTTTTCGAAAATAGTCAACCTGCAGCAGCTGATGCTGTCCATAGAGCCTTATTACGGGGGTTAATTGGAAATTGTGCATATAAAAATGACAAAGGAAAATTTCGGGCTGCCAGAGGGCGTGAAGTGGTCATCTTTCCGGGCTCAGCTCTCATTGGACAACTCCCAGCCTGGATCGCCTGTCACGAAATTGTAGAAACATCACAGTGTTTTGCCAGAGGTGTGTTTCCGATTAAGGTGGAGTGGCTTGAACAGATTGCATCACATCTGGTTACAAGAACCTATGGAGATCCATGGTTTGATAAAGAGACCGGTTTTGTGCGCGCATCAGAACGAGTGACACTTTATGGGATGCCGGTTGCTGAACACTCCGGAGTCCATTATGGAAAAATTGATCCCCAAAAATCAGCAGAAGTTTTCATACGAGAAGCTCTTGTTAATGAACAGATGGTCTCAAATGCAGGATTTTATACCAGTAACTGTGCTTTACGAAAGGATGTTGAACTTGCAGAAGCGAAATTGAGGAGCCGCTGTTATTTTGTCGGTGAAGATACAATGTATCGCTTTTATGCCCAACAGTTAGGGATTGTAACCAGTCAGAAGGAGCTTAACGAACTGATCGGATTGCGTGGGGGAGACCGGTTTTTATATATGAAAGAGGATGATATAATTACTGGTGAAATACCGGAATCGGTCATTTCTTTTCCCGATCTGGTAAAAATCGGGAAAAAGGAGTTACCATTACATTATGCATTTGAGCCAGGTTCTGAACAGGATGGAGTCACCTTACGTTGTACATCTGAAGATCTGAATCTGATGTCAAAAGATACGCTCGGCTGGTTACTTCCTGCATTATGGCCAGCTAAAATTGAAGAGATTCTCCGGAGTTGTCCCAAAGAGAGTAGAAAAAAGGTGATACCTATTGAAGAGACTTCCAGGCGGCTTGCATCAATGCTTAAGGTCACTCATAAACCATTTAATCAGGCAGTAAAAGAACTACTTCTTAAAGAATATAAAATTAACATCGATGCCGACAGTTGTTCAGGAAAGAATCTGCCGGCTCACCTCTCGCTGAAACTTGAAGTGTGCGATGTAATGGGAAACGTTATCGCCTGTGGTACGGCTGAAAATGTTCTTGATTTGATAGAACAGGGCGGTGTAGAATCTTCTCAGGACCAATGGTGTACATTTACTAAGAAGCATGAGCAGTATGATCTTGTTAACTGGGGATGTGGAACAATTCCGGAGTATATCGAAATTGTTTCTTCAAAACAAGGTCTTCCAATGTATGGATATCCGGCATTATATTGTAATGATAAAAATTCTGTTGATCTTCGAATATTCAAAAACGCTTCTGAAGCTCAGCGGGCTCATGCGCCTGCAGTAGAAAAGCTTCTGGAACTCACATTCACCTCTGAATTTGCCTGGCTGGAGCGGGAGTTGAAAATGGAACAATCCCTCAAACTCATTTGTTCTGCAATTGGCGGGGCTCAGAAAATGCAGGAATTACTGTTTGCAATGCTGAAAAAACATATTTTGCAAATCGGCAGCCTCGCACCCCACTCTCAGAATGAGTTTGATAAAATTGTCGATGTGAAAAGAAAACAGATAAAAGGGATTGGTTATAGTGCAATTACTACTCTGGAGCAGGCTTTAACACTTTATAATGAGAATCATTCTGCATTGCGGAAAATGAACTCATCATTGAAAACTGATTTGAAAACCGAGTTAACGAACTATCTCGAGGAGTTACAGACAGGTGGGGTAGACTATGAGTTGTTCAGGAATTACCCTCGATACATGAAAGCGTTTTCATATCGTATTCAGAGGTCAGGAAGTGATCCGGGAAAATATCGGGAAAAGAATGAGCAATTAAAATCGTATCGAAATCAATATGAAAAAATGTGTAAAGATACTTCAACCCCACAGAGACAGAAACATCTGCTTCCTTTACGATTGATGATCGAGGAGTATTCGATTTCACTGTTTGCTCAACAGGAGGTGAAGACGGTTGTTCCTGTTTCTGTCAAGAGGCTGGAAGCTGAGATTTCGAACGTTAGTAAGGGATTAATATGAGTGTAAAAGGGGTAATTTTTGATTTCAACGGGACTTTGCTATGGGATACTCAATTACATAACAGTGCCTGGGATAATTTTCTCAAAGAACATGGATTCTCTTTTTCTGATGAAGACAAACGGCGACGTATCCATGGAAGACTAAATAGTGAGATATTACAGGATCTATTTGAAGGTAAGTTGTCTCAAAAACAGATAGAACAATTTACTCTTGAAAAAGAACTTGGATATCAGAAGCTATGTAAAGCACTTGTTGATTTTTCGTTGGCAGATGGGGCAGTTGAACTATTTGAGAAACTTCAGACAATGGGGATTCCCTTTGTGATTGCAACTGCATCGGGACTGGAAAATGTTGAGTTTTATATTAGGGAGCTGAAACTGAACAGGTGGTTTAAAACGGAGCATATCATTTACAACGATGGAACTATCCGGGGAAAACCATTTCCTGATCTGTTTCTAAAAGCCATGAGATTATTGGGAATTGAGGGAAGGGATGCAATCATTTTTGAAGATTCTATCGCCGGAATACAAGCAGCTGAAGAGGCTGGTACTGAGAAAGTTGTTATTGTAAATTCAAACAATAGCGATTATTCCGCCTGGTTTCATAAATATACGGTGATTAAACATTTTAAAGACTTTGTGATTGAAACTATTATTCAATAAATAACAGACATTAATTAGATACGCCGAACAAGCAGGATTCAGAGAATAAAATCTGTCTGCTGAAGTATTCGAAACTTCTGCGGGTTTGAAGAAATTATGCTTTGAAGTTTCTCAACAAAAATTTAAACTAATGAAGAAAACTGCTTTTGAATACTGTAAGAAAAAACAGGTGCTTTTGACCTAAAACGAGCAGTGGATAATTAATTTGATCGAGAGTCATTGTTTTTATTCTCATTCTTTGAATAATTATCTTTTTAGCGTTATATACTGTTTCTCCCACCACTCCTTATAAGGAAAATCAGTTTCTGCTATAACAGTCCGAATCGCACCGATATCAAATGGAACTTTTTTCAACTCAAAAGAGAATTCTGCGCCCGAAAGGTCCAGAATACCATATTCGGCCCATGGACAAAGCGATGGTTCCTGCCCCTTTGAAAAACGTTCGTCGAATACACTGCCAATACTTCCGGGATTGACTATCACTTTCCCTGAAAATTTTCTAATCATTTGTTTATGTGTATGGCCGCAAACTAAAATTGATCCTTCATATCCATTGATATGTAAATTCACTTTCTCATCGGAAGTGTCAGCAAATATCCCCTCATGAATACACCGGGGTGTACCATGAACACATAAAATATCTTTTCCTGTAGAATCTTTTAGAGTGAGCGTCTTTTTAAATGTACGAATAAAATCAAGGTGATGATCTGACAATTGCTTGAGTGTCCAGATAGTCTGCTGATACATCTCATCTGAAATGAGGCATAACATTCCTATATGAGTATAATCAATGAGGTGTTCATCATGATTGCCAAGAATGAATTGACAATCTAATTTCTGTAATCGCTCGATAACCTCTCGAGGCTGAACCCCCAAAGAAGCAATATCTCCAAGACAAACAATGGATTGCACATTACTTTCTTCAATATCAGAAAGGGCTGCTTCAAGTGCCTGCAAGTGACCATGAATGTCTGAAATAAACGCGATTTTCATTTTATCACCCTCATAATTCCTTTTTCATGCAAATAGCAGAAACGGGGCAAATACTTATAAATTCCTTTGCGGATTTTATTTTAGCAGGAAAATGTCTCAGACTTGAAATTACTGTAATACCGCCCTTCGAACGCTGTAAATTTCAAAACGCAATAGTCAGGATCTGTAACACCCATTGGATAATACATCTCATCACCATCTCTCCAGATCATCTCTTTCGAGGTTGAGTCCTGAAGAACCTCCATTGTTCCTTTTAACATAACCCCATTAAAGTATCGATTGTCATAGAAATAGATACATGCTTTTGGATTATTAGTGTATTGTCTGACTCGCATTGAAGAGGTGTTTGTTGTTAGATAAAGTTCTTTTATTCCATTCCGTTTTCGTGGCGGAAGCATAGCTTTAGTATTAGGAAATCCATGTTCATCAATAGAGCTGATAATGGTGGCAGGCGCATTATCTATCAGATTTCCGATTGTTTTATCTGGATCGTTCATTTGTTAATATATCCTTCCGGTACTTTTAAAACTTCTTTCGTCATAAACAGCGGTAAAATGAATAGAAAACAACAACTTACTATTGACCCAATGAGAAATGTATTGCTTTTGATTGTATAAGTGATGAATAAAAAACTTACATTATTTACTTACTGGCTGTGGAATCTGAAAAATTTTTGAAAAAATATGTTTTCTAATCTTAAGTAATGGTATCAGAATGAGAATTAAGAAAATGACATCTCCGATAGCGTTGTAATAAACCTTGTAATAAATGGAAAATGGTTCCATGATTACAAACCAGATTGCTGTGGATAATGCAAGGCTGTTCCATGCCCATTTATTTCCCTGTACAAGCGCGTATTTAGAGATAAATAGAAAGTTTATACCCCATAACAAAACGTATACACCGGAAAATGTATAAATAAAGCCTTTAAATTGTTGTGTTCCATCAGATGTAATTCCATCAGGCCAGAAAACTGGATCGATTAAATTACCAAAAAGGGAAAATAGTGAGGTGGTGTTCAGTATGGTTATATATACACCCATAAATATGAGAGAAATACCAATACAAATTAAATACTTTCTCCAGAAATCAATTTTTATCAATTTTTAATTCCTTTTGCGTCTTGGATGCTGATTTCAATCATCGTTCACAACAATACATCCAGAAAAACATTTACAGAATTACGGAAAAATAAATTTCGGGATAAAAATATCTATCCGGAATGCTTTATGAGAGTATCAGGATGCTTATTCAAAATATCTAAATGTAGTAGCTGAGTCAAGAGGCTGGAGAGGAGACCAAGGGACAATGAGACGAAAGGACATGGGGCCAAGGGACCAATGTTTGCGAGAGAACTGGGATTCGGCTGATATTAGATGCTTAGAGTCAAGAAAAAAAGAACTGTAAGATATCAGATGCTCCCTTTCTCCACTAGTGGAGAGAGGGGTGGGTAGTTTCCGACAAAATTGGATCGAATCTGGAGAGGTAAGTACCAAACAAAGAGAATTTCTCAATTTTAAATGGCTGATTAACTTATATATTTCCCAATCCGGCACGTTTCTCGTACCATCTGTGATGCATATCCCCATTCATTATCATACCAGCTCATTATTTTCACCAGATCACCATCAACAACTTTAGTCATGGTCAAATCTACTACAGATGCGCGGGAATCCCCAATAATATCGGATGAAACAATCTCCTCATCAGAAACACCAAGAATCTCCCGATACCGATCTGTTTCGCTTTCTTCACGGAAAAGATTGTTGATATAATCTACGGAAGTTTTTTTAGATGTAACAAACACGATATCGGAAATTGATCCAACTGGAATTGGAGACCTTATAGCAATACCATCGAATTTGCCTTCAAGCTCAGGAATCACTTTTGTTGTCGCTTTCGCAGCTCCTGTTGAGGTCGGAACCAGATTCTCTGCTGCAGCCCTCCCTCTTCTGAATTTTTTTGATGGTCCATCAACAATGCTTTGTGACGATGTGTAAGCATGAACGGTTGACATAATCGCTTTCTGAACTCCTATTCGTCGATTAAGTATTTCAACAACCGGAGTGATGCAGTTGGTGGTGCAACTGGTTGTAGAAAAAAACTTTTCAGATTGCTCTGCATGGTTGACCCCAGGTACCACAAACCGCATTCCATCATCTTTTGACGGAGCGGAAAGAATCGCATATTTCGAACCTGCTTTGAGATGCATTTCAAGGCCTTCTTTAGTGGTAAAATGTCCGGTACACTCCAGGACGACATCGATATCAAGATTTTTCCATGGGAGTTCAGCAGGATCTTTACTGTTGTACATCTGGATTGTTTTATCAGCAATTTTTAAAGAATTCTTTTCTGATGCAACTGTTTTTTGATAACGACCATAGACAGAATCGTACTTAAGCAGGTAGGTTAAATTATCGACAGGCAGCAAATCATTAACTGCAAGTACTTTGATATCTGGTGTGTCCATGGCTATTTTTAAAACTGCACGCCCAATTCTTCCCAAACCGTTAATAGCGATCTTTACCATACTATGCTCCTTGTATTTTGTAGAATGAAATGACCTGAGGAATTGTTCAGTGGATGTGTTGCAATAGTTGTACCTGCGTTGATCTCTGGAACCTGCATATGGTCTTTCAATTGCATGAATACATTACCTCGGAACAAATGTGATAGATTATGAAGTAATCCAAAAGAAATCAAGCTGAGAAGCTGCTTTTATCTGTTTGAAATATTTAATGTCTGTGAATTTATTTAAGAATTGAGGAGATGGTGGATCATCAATTTCCTTCTACAGAACTCGATCCTGAAACAGAAATAACACCTCCCCGTAAAGAGCGTATTATTGAGGTTACGGTGTTTCTCTTTCTCATAGTTCCCTCGATGCTTCTCTCCTTTTTTGCAGTAAGTTCCGGCGCGATTTCCTTCTCTTTTGTTGCATTGTCAACAATTTTCAGGGATCTGGGTTTGATGTCTCTTGTACTGTTTCTCTCGTGGCGGGATCGGGAACCATTTGGTCGTCTGGGATGGAACTTTAAATATTGGCACGTAGAAGTAATCTGGGGAATTCTGCTCTTTTTTCCTGTATATTATACAGCTGGTATTTTACAGCCAATTCTTGAACAATTAGGATTATCTTCCCCACATACAACAACTCCATCATTTTTGAAGGCTGCAGGGATGTCTGAGCTGATTCTTGCAACTGTACTGGTAATTGTAGTTGCTATCAGTGAAGAAACACTTTTCAGAGGGTATCTGGTACTCAGGTTTACGCAGATAACAAAAAACAGAAGCGTTGCGGTAATCATTGCGACAATCATTTTTGCATTGGGACACGGCTATGAGGGAAGTGCAGGGGTTGTGACCGTTGGAGTGATAGGTCTTTTATTATCGATCGTGTATATCTGGCGTCGGAGTTTAGTTGCACCGATGGTGATTCATTTTATGATAGACTTTATCGGAATTGTCCTTATACCCCTGCTTCTGAAGAAGTGAATGAGAATCAATAACCTCTTCAACCCGAATCGATTTCATACATTCTCTATCACAATCAAATTTCCGGTTATTTGTCTGACAATACTCTGCACATGCTTTACTGGTGATACACTGTATTTCCGATGAACCCCGTGGAGCCCAGATTCTGGGATTGGATGCTCCAAAAAGAGCAATAACCGGGCATCCTGATGCTGCTGCAAGATGTGTAACACCACTGTCATTGCCAATAAAAAGTGTACACTCGTGAAGGAACCTGCTTAATGAAATCAGATCAATATTGCGTACAATCTGGTCCTTATCACGAAACTCAAACTCGGCTTCGCATTCGCCAGCAATCCAGAATACCTCAGAGCCACGACTTTCAAGATAATCAGCAACAATTTGAAATCTTTCCAATGGCCAGTTTTTTCGTTTCGATCCGCTTCCGGGGGAGATTGCAACGCAATTTTGTTTTTGAATCTGGCATGAAGAACCCAAAAAAAGCCGGGACAAATCCGGATGCATAGATGTAAACTGACAATTTGCATTATCGAATAGTTTCAGATGGTAATCAACAATGTGTTCGGGCTCATTTGGAAAGGGGGCTTGATTGAGTATATTTAGATGAGAGTAGAGTCGTGCTGTATTTAACAACGGCGAGTCCTCTCCGGAAAAGATCAGAATATGGTTGAACTGGTTGAAAAAGTTGTCCGTGCGCCTATCTGGTGAGGTTGGATTAAAGAGAAACGAATATAGATTGATATCAAGAAAAGTATCTGCATAGCCAGCTCCGCAAGCCAGTTCACCGAACTGGCTTTTGCAGAGAATTGTGATCTGGTCTGCAGAAATTACTGAACGATACTTCTGCAAAGCCGGTAGAATTGTAAGGAAATCACCCAGAGCTCCATTATTGTATACTAATGCCTTCATCGGTACTCAATTGTTTAAAATATTCCAGATCTTCAGTGATGTCAATTTCAGGATACTCTTTGGAAATCCCCCTTGTTTTCTCGAGCAGGGAATTTGCAAATTGTACGCGTATCTCTTTTGGTGTAAAAGGAGGCATTCGGTGACTTCTGGATTGTATAATTGTTTTGTACTGCTGAATAAATTTTTGGGCTCGTTCGGATATACAACTTTCCAGAAAACGTTCCCAGATATATTCAATAGCGGTTTCATTTGGGTGAGTCATATCTGTATTATAAAAACGGTAATCCCTTAATTCATCCATCATAATCTCAAACGATGGGAAATAGAAAACATTTGGAATGTCATTCTCAAGTTGATACAGTGCACTGACAAGGTTTGACTTGCTCAGCTGATTTGCCCGGGGGTCTGATGGGTAGTGGCGGACAGGACTGATTGTCAGAATAAAACGCATGGATGGGAATCGCTGGCTTACACGCTGGATAAGGTTTTTCCATTCCTGATACGTTTCCAGTGATGAGGCACAGTTACGTTTAAATTGCTGCTGTGGCATCTTGTGACAATTTGCGACAATTTTACCTGTAGAAATCTCGGTAAATGTATATGATGTGCCTGCGGTAAGAATGCAAATGTCAGTGTGCTGTATCAACCGGTGTGCTTCCTGAAGACTATCATTAATTGCTTTCAATGCCATTTCCGGAGATAGAGCAGAAAACCTGCTGTGATGGTCAAAACTGTGCCAGTATCCCTGGTGTAGAAACAAGTCACCTTCGGTATAGGGGGTACCGCTGATAATTCTCTCAAGTGCTGATGCAATTGAAAATGGGTTGTAAAGTATACCGGTTGGATTGCTGCATACTTTGAAACGGTAAGAATTCAATTTGCTGCTTATATTTTCCGAAAAACATGATCCAAGCATAAGTATGGTGTTCTGGTGTGTTAATGGCTGAGGTAACCCGGGAACGGGAACAGGAGTTCGGAATAGTTGATTCATTGCAGAAAAAGTTCTTTTAATGGTTCGTGAATGGATCCAGATCTGATATCTTCAAGGCGGATCCTGATTGAGGACAGGTGCAGGTCACCTGCTGCAAGTGCAAATACACAGCATAGTTTTTCTGTGTTGACAGATAGAGAGTTAATGTTGACATCTGCACCATCCGGATGTTCCTCATTACCAATAAAGTTTAACTCGCAGCTTCGGGCAATGTTGCCGATGAACTCGGAACTTTTCAGAAGCAGACCATGTGTTCGACAGAGCAGTGGTCTTGATTGGTATATGGTACAATCGCCAGAGGAGGAGAGGAATACACAGAAATCTGTATTGCTGAATCTTGTAAAATCTTTGGGATGTTCTTCGTTTATATTTCTGAAAATAATATACGCTTCAAGTATGTTGACCGACTGAAGTATGCAGCATTGAGAGCACCCTTTACGACACTGCATGTGTGAAGAGTAACCTGTAAATGTACGATTCCAGAGCATATCACAATAATTTTTTTGTACCGCGTATTGCGAAAGAATCTGTTGAATGGTGGTGCGGTTAATTAATGTCACCTTCAGTCCAGTCCGACAGTAATTTTCCCATCCATGATAACAAGCCCTTTAAAGAATTCACCTGCAGTTCCTGCTGATTTGAAAGGGCGTGGACCTTTTCCGGCTCCCAGGAAAAAACCGACTTTGTAAAAACAGTCTCCTTTTTTAAACATGCCCGGTTCCACATGAATCGCAAGCATATCAACACGACAGTTTTTCCAGTAGGGGGGAGCGTTGCGATCTCCACCGGGAAGATAAAACAATCCTTTTGATCTTCCCCAGACAAACTGAAACAGCAGGTGGTTCTCGATGCTGGCCCAGAATGAGGGACATCCGACTTCACGGAATTTCCTCTGTGATGCGCTGAATGATTCCCGAAGGGAACCGCTGCTGAATTCAAGGTTTGAGCCCGTCCAGTGATCATTGACTAAATAAAGTGGAGAAAGGTACTGTTCATGCACCTCGATCTCCTTTTCCGCGGTAATGGTATCCAGGACAATGATACCATCATCTCCCCAGGTCATAATTCGTAAGTCACGTGTCATTAGTATTGATCCCTGAGCTCCATAGTAACAGATTCTTCCGGAGGTATCGAAGCCATCACGTGTAATGCGGTCGCGATGAAATGCAGTTTCCCATGATTTTACCGGTTCATTTACTGAAGGTATTCCCAATAATGACGCTTTGAATGGTGCGACAAGCTCTGGTTGATTATTAATATTAAATCCGATAAGGGGGTGGTTACCAATTGCTTTCCAGGCGACACTTCTGGAGGATCGGAAATTACGTCGGTAGCAGATTTCGACATAGGGGTAGACATGTCTTGTGTCAACAGCATTTTCGATTTGTCCCGATGAGAAATACCGCTGTTCTTTTGAGAATGGAAGGCAGGCCAGGAGTGCAAGCTCGATTCCTACCTGACTTTGAAACAACAGTTCCCAACCTTCATGATGTTGTTCAAATCCAAAAACCCATGGGCCCTGATTCTCCTGATTAGCAAGCAGACAGGTATCCATCCAGGAGAGAAGTTTACCGCACAGATGCAGTGCTCTCGGGTCATTGAACCATAATCCCCATGCAAGTGCAAAAGGACGGGGGATAAACATTGGCATATCATGGCCACCGGGTGTATATATGAGTCCGTTTGGAAGACAGAATCTTAAAAGATTATCATAGGTGCGCTGGTGCGCTTTTCTTATAAGGAAATCAGGTTGTTCTGTTCCCTGAAATGCGTAGGATGACAATCCCAGTATTATCCAGGCACCATAACTGAGAATATCCGGATGAAAAAAACCATGGTTTTCTCCTGTCATATCTGGAAAGAGATTTTCGGTAACAACCGTATGAGCGATTGATCTGCCAAAATATTCGGAGTGATCTGTTTTATCATGAATACTCGAAGCAATATTAACAGACCATATTTGAAGCGTTTCCTCCCATTTGTTCCGGTGAGGGTGCTTCGGGTTGAGATTTATTGCCCAGCAAAGAACCATTGCATCCTGAGCATTTTCTTCAACTCTACTGTCAAGTTTGCAACCGCTTGGCGGGTTAAGCCCGATAAACCGGTCAGCTTCAAAAGCAACAATGTCTTTAATCTGTTTTTCTGTCTCTTTGTCGATTATCGTTTTTGCCAGAGAGTAGCTGAATGCAAGAAGGGTTGCCCAGTTACTGCTTTTCCAGTTTTCACCCCATCGTTTACGATCCAGAAATGATTCCACATCAAGATCACCGGTAAGATGTGTTTTGCATGCCCACTTAAGCCCTTTTCGAACCTTGTCGATAAGCGCTTCTTTGTTGATAATTGCACTAATTGTTTCATACTGATCGTGAAAAATGTAACTGCTGAGGATACAGAGAATATTCAGGTGCGGACGAATGACATATTCAATCACTGGTGAAGATGATCCTACATTGTGCATGTTGAAATGTTCCGGATCGGGGTTACCAAAAAGACCTGTGTTTTGTTCCTGCTCTGACCATGATTTGAGATAGTAAGGGAGGCTTCGTGAGAGAAGTCTTAATATTTTCAGTGGTTCAATTTTTTCGGTGAAATTTAACATTTATAGATAACTTTCTTTTTTCTTAATGATGATTTATTTGATTGATGCGATCCATGGTGAAAAGAGTTACTGTGTCGGCATCTGCAGCGCACTGACATTTTTTTGCGAATTCGCGTGCAGTGTTGGAATCATAGAGCACAATAAAAGAATCTCCAAAAAAACGGGGCAACCGATCACCTTTAAGCCAGTTTTTGTGATTCTCAACCTGTTGTTTTAAAAACTCTGTATTTTCACCAGTATAGCCAATACCCAGATATGCCATCAGTACTCCATAATCATTCAGTTGTTTGATTGACTGGAAATGTTCGAATTGCCTGTAAAAACAGTGCTAACCCTGAAGGAAAATTAATATAATCTACGGATTTCTGAAAGAAGAATTTAGAGAATTAACATTAAATTCGCTTAGAAAGGTTACTCATTCTTTTTGAAAATGCGTTATCTTCAAAAGCTCGTTCAGTTCCAAATATGGGGATTATGTTTTCGATGTTAAATTGCTTGATCTGAGGTTCGATTTCAGGGGATGGGTCGAGGAGCGCAAAAAATTTGGAAGCTGCTGAACATTTTTGATGGAACGATAAAAAGATATCGGCAATTGATTTGTCTATGGAACGAACCTGATTCAGTTTCAACCCGATCGCTTTCCAGTTTGATGAAAGGGTTTTCTGTATTTCGTTTGTGACATTATCTGCATAATTATCTGTAAGTACACCAACAAATTCAATTATCGCGAACCTGGTTTTGGTGTAGGTATAAATATCTAGAAAGGTAGTGCTGTTTTCGCTGGTTGAATCATAAATTGATTGATTTGCCGGTTCTATCTGGTTTGTGGCAGTGGTTGATTCGAATCTGCTTATAACTGACTGGACAGTCCTGAGGGGAATATTGAGCGTAGAAGCAATAATTTGTGAGTTTATATTCCGTTTGTGTAACCGGTAAATTCTCGTATACATTTCTTGTGATACTATCATCAAACTGCCCCAATATAAGTTTCTGAGATGGTTCTATTCTAATGATACCATGGATAAGACACCAGGTCAATTATAGAAATGAAGAGTCTTTTACAGGTGTTTTTCTTGGGTGTGATTTGATCATATATGAACAGAGCTGGAAAAAACGATTAAAATGCTATCATTCATTGCTGAAATCATACTATTGAATATATATTTCATAAGGTTCAGGGGCTGTAGCTCAGTTGGGAGAGCGCGACGTTCGCAATGTCGAGGCCAGGGGTTCGATCCCCCTCAGCTCCAAATGTTTGCCCCGAAGACCCATCAAGCAATATCAACTGATTTTATCCGTACTATGAAATAAACATCTACTTCATCTTCAGGATTTTAAATGCTTAAGTATGCCAATTTACTCATAATGATGTGTGTGCTCTCTTCATTTGCTGCTGGTAAAATAACGAATTATGGTCAAACAAACAAAATAAACAATATTCAGACGATTCATGGTAAACTGATGGCTTTTACTGGCGGCGGTGTATTCACGCTTAATCCCAAAACCGGAGGATATCATTCTGAATTTGGCAGTATTGAATTCCCCGATCCAAATATAACAGCTTCATGCATCGATGAGAATGGTACTGTCTGGGTTGGATCAGCAAATGGCTATTTAAACTCCTGGGATCCTGAGAAATTACGGTGGAATGGACTTGTAAATTCATATCAGAGCGCAGGATGGAAGATTACATCGATGATTGCATACGGACCGTATCTGGTTATCGGTTCCTCCAAAGGGTTAA